>JAZORW010000052.1:0-10045 GCA_045656805.1 Eubacteriales bacterium
GAGCTGCAAAGCCGTGCCAAAAAGAAATCTCCTAAGGAAACTACCCGTAGCGGGAGCATTCTCGTATTTCTCAAAAAGATCCTTCTATATCCCATACTGATCTCTTTGGCCGCATCGGTAATGACGCTGCCCATCACCGCAATTACCTACGGTAATCTGTCCTACCTGGTGCTGCTCTCCAACCTGATATTTCCCACAGGCATGACCCTGTTCCTATATCTTGCACTGGCGTCACTGATCCTGCCTCCCCTACGCCCGCTAACGAACCTATATGGAGCAATATTTCTTAGGGCTATGGAATGGATGGCATCCTGCAGATCTCCCTTCTTGCCCCTATACGGCCCAATTACCCTAATAGCCATCCTGGCCTTCGCCCTATGCCTGCTCCTCTTTTTGCTCTTACCGCTACACAAGAGCCGACGGGCGTTTCTATGCACTCTGCTCTGCCTGGGTCTGATCGGCACCGCAAGCACACTGGCAGATAAGCTGTATAATCTTGGAGAAAGCACCGTAACGTACATCAGTGACGGCAACACCGGCGACCACCTGCTTTTACGCTCTGAGGGACGCACCGTCCTATGCACCGCCACTGATGGTACCTACCATTCCTTTATCAACATACACAGAGTTCTGGAAAAGGAGCGTGTCAGCGATATTGATCTACTATACCTAACCCACCTGTCGCAGGATTTTCCCGCAGCACTGAACAGCTTGGTGGGCGACGTGCGGATCAATCAAATAGCCGTGTCTGCCTCTGAAGCACTTAGGGAAGGGGATGCTATGGATACTCTGTCCCGACTGTGTCAGGACTACCGTATTGAGCTGATGCTGTATTCCACCAATCAAAACGTCCGGGTAGGTAACATTACCCTGCTTCCCATGCCTGCCAGTCCTGTTACGGAAGCTGAACGGATACCGTCCACTGCCTTCCTGGCATCTGTGGATGGCACACGTGTAGGGTACCTGTCTGCGGGCTATACACGCAGGATTGAATTTGAAACGGGAGAGGTGTTCTTCCCCCACGAGCCTGAGATCCTCATTTTTGGTCAAAGCGGCTCTGCAGGTGACAGACGCCTGCCACCCGACTATCCTCTCACAGAGAAAACCCAAACGCTACTCTTGTGCATACCCGATCTGGGTCTGTATCTTGAGCCACAGGAGGCTTTGGTATTTGAAAGGGCAACCGTCATTCGTGACCCCAACACCTGGCACATGAATCTCAAATAAAAAAACAGGGCAATCGCCCTGTTTTTTTGCATTAAACGTTAAAGCGGAAGAGAACTACGTCGCCGTCCTGCATGACGTATTCCTTACCCTCACTGCGGTAAAGGCCCTTATCTCTTGCACCGTTGATGCTGCCTTCTCTTTGCAGATCGTCAAAGGCTACCACCTCGGCACGGATAAATCCACGCTCAAAGTCCGAATGGATCTTGCCTGCTGCCTGGGGTGCCTTGGTGCCGCGGCGAATGGTCCATGCACGCACCTCCTGGGGTCCTGCCGTCAGATAACTGATCAGACCCAAGAGAGCGTATCCCGCACGGATCAGCTGATCCAGACCGCTCTCACGAATGCCCAGGTCCTCTAAGAACATCTGCTTTTCCTCACCCTCCATATCGGAAAGCTCGGCTTCAATTCCGGCACATACAGCGATCAGCTGTGCGTTCTCGTGGGCTACGTACTCTGCCAGGGCACGGTATGCAGGGTTTTCCACATAGGAGCCGGCCACCTCATCCTCAGCAATGTTTGCCACGTAAATGATAGGCTTCAGGGTCAGAAGGCGAGCCTCTGCCACCAGCTCAGCCTCCTCCTCGGTCAGAGCAACGCTTCTGGCACTCTCGCCCTGAGAGAGGGCATCATACAGCTTCTCCAAAACTGCCTGCTCGGGCAGAAGAGACTTATCGTTCTTAGAATACTTTCTTACTCTTTCCAGACGCTTTTCCACCGTTTCAGCATCGGCAAAGATCAGCTCCAGATTGATGGTTTCCACGTCTCTGACGGGATCCACAGTGCCATCTACGTGAATGATGTCCCCATCCTCGAAGCAACGCACCACGTGAACGATGGCATCCACCTCACGGATATGAGAGAGGAACTTATTTCCCAGACCCTCTCCCTTAGAGGCGCCACGAACAAGGCCTGCAATATCCACGAATTTAATAATAGCGGGGGTATATTTTTCAGGCTGATACATCTCTGCCAGCACGTCAAGGCGGCTGTCAGGCACGGACACAATACCCACGTTGGGTTCAATGGTGCAGAAGGGATAGTTAGCAGACTGTGCGCCCGCACTGGTCAAAGCGTTAAACAAGGTGGATTTACCAACGTTAGGCAAACCGACAATACCCAATTCCATAACTAAAATCCTTTTTCAAATTTATTCAAATCAGTATAACACAAAAACCTGCAAAAATCCAGCATTTGGGGAAATTTTACTCTACAAAGCATTGCGTACACGAAAACATTCTTGACTTTTGCTTTCAGGTAGCGTATAATGAACATTGTGGAAAATTAAACAAAGTTAAAAAACGGAGGTGCTTATGAACCCTACTAAAATCTTGGTCGTAGACGACGACCAGAACATTTGCGAGCTGCTTCGTCTTCACTTTGAGAATGAAGGGTATCAGGTCAAGTCTGCCTATGACGGCTTTGACGGTGTCGCCGCCTTTAAGGCATACGAGCCCGATCTGGTACTGCTGGACATTATGATGCCGAGAAAAGACGGCTGGCAGGTCAGCCGCGAGATCAGAGAAAGCTCTGACAAGCCCATTATTATGATCACCGCCAAAAACGAGGTGTTCGATAAGGTGCTGGGTCTGGAGCTGGGTGCAGACGACTTTATCGTAAAGCCCTTTGATATGAAGGAGCTTTCCGCCCGTGTGAAGGCGGTTCTTCGTCGCTATCACGCCCACAGCAAGACCGAGGATGATGAGGTCGTTTGCTTTGATAAGATTGAGATCAGCCTGCAGAAGTATGAGCTGAAGCTGGCCGGCAAGACCGTAGACATCCCCCCCAAGGAGCTGGAGCTGCTGTATTTCCTCGCCCGTAACTGTAACCGTGTCTTTACTCGCGACCAGCTGCTGGACAAGGTTTGGGGCTATGACTATCTGGGCGACTCCCGTACCATTGACGTACACGTAAAGCGTCTGCGTGAGAAGCTGGATGGCGTTTCCGAAAAATGGGCTCTGAAGACCGTCTGGGGTGTGGGCTACAAGTTCGAAACCTTTTCCTAATATCTAACACAAAAGAACATAAAAAAGACGAGGCGTTTGCCTCGTCTTTTTACGTTTTAGTTAGACTTGCGATGCTCCTGCAGCAGGCGACCGATACGCTTAGACTGATCCAGAAGACCGCTGATGGTCTGATCGTGGTTCAGGGTATCAATGATATATGCAACGTACTTGCACATGTTTACCTCTGCATACCACTCTCTCTGAAGCAGTTCAGGGGTTCTGTAAACCAGGTTTGTGGTGAAGATCTTAGAGATCTTACCCTCCTCGTATGCGCGATCCATAGACTCCAGACCGTTGCAGAACAGACCGAAGGTAGCGAATACGAAGATGCGCTTTGCACCCTTTGCCTTCAGCTGCTCAGCTACGTCGATTACACTCTCACCGGAGGAGATCATGTCGTCAACGATGATTACGTCCTTGCCCTCTACACTGCGGCCCAGATACTCGTGAGCAACGATGGGGTTCTTGCCGTGAACAATGATGGAATAGTCGCGGCGCTTGTAGAACATACCCAGGTCGATACCCAGCATGGAGGAGTAATACATGCACTTAGACATACCGCCCTCGTCGGGAGAAATGATCATCATGTTGTCAGGGGAGATATCGATATCGGGATACTCTCTTACCAGAGCCTTGATCATCTGATAGCTGGAACGGCAGTTATCAAAGCCATGCAGAGGAATTGCATTCTGCACACGGGGGTCATGCGCATCGAAGGTGATCAGGTTAGCAACGCCCAGGTTCACCAGCTCCTGCAGTGCCATAGCACAGTCCAGAGACTCTCTGGTAGAACGCTTATGCTGTCTACCCTCGTACAGCATAGGCATAATGACGGAAATACGGCGAGCCTTACCGCCGATGGCACCGATAATACGCTTCAGATCCTGGAAGTGGTCGTCAGGGCTCATGGGCACGGTCTGACCGTACATAGAGTAGGTAACACCGTGGTTAAACACATCGGAAATGATGTACACGTCCTTACCGCGCAGGGACTCACGGAGCAGGCCCTTCGCCTCACCGCTGCCGAAACGAGGGCAGGAAGCCTCTGCAATAAAGGTTTCTACGTGCTCGTTCTCTCTCCATTCCTTCAGGAATCCATCCACCTGGGCGGTGAAATCCTCAGAGCCACGCATGCTGATTACACTCAGGTTTCCAAAAGTAATTTCAGTCATTTTCTTCTCCTCGTCAAGGCAGTGAATGCCCACGTACTATTAAAATCGAATATATTATAAAACATATTCAAGGTCAAGTCAATGGGGAAACGACACCCTTTTAAGACTTTCGACATTTTGACCATCATTTGCGTTTCGGGAAGACATTTTTAGGAATTCTGCATAGAATGGAACAGATTGACAAAGCACGAAAGGAGTGACACTCATGGATAACACCCCCGCTCGCCCCATGAACGCCACAGGATATCTCATTGTTGAGGCAACCGCCGCAGAGGGTGCCCTCCCCATCTCGGGTGCCGTCGTTTCCGTCGTTTCCTCCCCGGGCACGGGAAACGTGAGCCTAACGGCTGAAACGGATCTGTCCGGCAGAACAGAACGGCTCTCTCTACCCACCGTAGCAGAGGGACTTTCGGTGGTGCCCGGCAACGCCAACCCCTTCTCCATCTACGACGTCACTGTGGTGGCACCCGGTTATTACCCTTTTACAGCTCTGCACGTACCTATTTTCAATCGGGTCACCACCCTGCAGCCAGCTGCCCTCATTGCCCTTTCCTCCCACGACAGTGAAAGCACCTTCCCAAAGGGAAATACGGAAGTGGAAAACACAGAGCCCTTCTCACAAATGCCCTGAAAGGAGTCCGCCATGCCTGTAACCCCCGTCATTCCGGAAACCATCACCGTGCACCTGGGAGCCCCGGATGCAGACGTCAGAAACGTCACCCTTCCCTTTGCAGATTACATTAAGAACGTAGCCTCCAGCGAGATTTTCCCCACATGGCCGGAGTCCGCACTCAGAGCCAATATTTATGCTCAGATCAGCTACGCCCTGAACCGTGTATACACAGAATATTACCGTTCCCTGGGGTATAATTTTGATATTACAAACGACATAGGCCGTGACCAATCCTTCGTCTACGGCAGGGACGTATACGAAAACATTTCACAGATCGTAGATGAGATCTTCAACAGCTACGTAAGAAACGTCGGTTCGGTAGAACCGCTGTTCACCGCCTATTGCGACGGGGAGGAGGTGCAGTGCCAGGGGCTATCCCAATGGGGCTCCGTCAGCCTTGCTAACCAAGGGTATACCCCCATAGAGATTCTCCGCAACTACTACGGAGATAACATCGAAATCGTTGAAAACGTACCTGTGGCAGGGGTTGATACCAGTGCCCCTGACGTACCGCTGAGGCTGGGAATTTCGGGACCCCTGGTACAGCAGGTGCAAAGACGGCTGAACCGCATCTCCCGCAACTATCCCGCCATCCCGAAGATCTATCCCACAGACGGCGTTTTTGAAGCGGAAACCGAGGCAGCTGTCAAGGCCTTTCAGGAGATCTTTAACCTGACCCCCGACGGCATCGTAGGAAATGCCACCTGGTATCGCATTCAGGCGATCTATAACAGCGTGAAACGGCTCAGTGACCTGAACTCCGAGGGGCTGGCCTATGCAGATATTGAAACTCAATATCCTCTGGATCTTAAGGAGGGTGACAGCGGCATTGGCGTGCAGGTCATCCAATATCTGCTGTCCTACGTTGCCAACTTTGTAGGCACCGTTTCCTCCACGGGGATTGACGGTTCCTTTGGCCCCTCTACTGCTGCCGCAGTTCGCTCTTTTCAAGCCACCTATGGGCTACCCCAAACCGGGATTATGGATCAAACCACCTATAACACGCTCTATAACGTCTACACAGGGCTGGTATCCTCTCAGGATCTTACCTTCCGTGAAGGGGTAGGCATCCCTTTTCCCGGCAACATTTTGCGTCAGGGCTCTGAAGGGGATGACGTGCGTCTTCTGCAAAATTACCTGGCTGCGATAGCCCGTGCCTACCCGGAGCTCCCCTCTATCCCCGCCACGGGATATTTTGGCACCCAAACGGCAGAGGCTGTCACTGCCTTTCAAGCTCTCTTTAACCTCCCCGGTACAGAGGGAACGGTGAACGCCGCCATTTGGAATGCAATCGTATCGGTATATGAAGACCTGTATTTCGGCAACACAGCCACCGAGGGGCAATTCCCCGGCTATACCGTAGGAGGTGAGCAAGCATGACCTATCGCATTGATGACCCTAAACAGGTAATAAAAGAAATCCAGAAGGTTCTCTTGGACATTGCCCATCGGGATGAAAGGATCCCTAAGGTAACGGCCAGCGGCACCTACTCTCCCCTGACACGCCAGGCAGTCACCGCCTTTCAGTCCACACAGGGGCTACCTACCACCGGGTTGGTGGACTCCGCCACTTGGTACGCCCTGTATCGGGTGTGGAATGCCATGAAAGAGGAAGAACAAACCACCATTTTTTTAGAAAATCAGCTTTTTGATTTGCGTCTGGGAGACGTGGGACACGGGGTAACCGTCCTTCAAAGCCTGCTGGGTGAATTTTCTATGCTCTACCCTGCCGTGATGCGTCCCGCCATCACGGGGCAATTTGGATTGACCACGGCAGAAGCTGTGCGTGCTGTTCAGAGGGCGTACGGTGTATATGCCGATGGCATCGTGACCCCGATCCTATGGAATCGTATGCAGAGGGATTACAGGTCAAAAAGAGAGGCTCAAAAATGGAAAAGCCTCTGGCCGGAAAGGTAAATGAAACTGCATAGGACAAAATTCTCTGGGATATAATGGGTATCATACATTGGGGGAACACACGGGAAATGGCAGAAAAATTTACACAAAAAGCCCAAAACGCTCTGAACTATTCTCTTTTGGCTGCCTGTGAGCTGGGACATACCTATATAGGCTCAGAGCATTTACTGCTGGGGCTAGCCACTGAAAAAAAGAGCGCCGCCGCAAAGCTGCTGGAGGACAGAAACATATCCATGGAAAAGATCCGAGAGGCGATCGTGCAGTTCGCAGGATGTGGCATCCGTACCGCATTGGTTCCCTCGGATATGACTCCTAAAACCAAGAAAATCATAGAAAATGCCTATGAGGCAGCGGCAGGTACTGCCATTGGCTATATAGGCACAGAGCATCTCCTGTTTGCCATCATTGAAGAAAAGGACTGCGTAGGTGCCAGGCTTCTCTCCACCTTAGGCACCAATCTCCACGATCTGCGGGGAGAGCTACTCTGTTTTTTAGGAGACACTAAAAAGCCGGAGCCAAAATCCCGCACAGTCAAGATGGCAGAAATGAAGCTGCTGTCTGCCTATGGCAGAGACCTGACCGAACAGGCAGAAAAGGGGAATCTGGACCCCATCCTTGGCAGAGATACAGAAACCAATCGGGTCATTCAGGTGCTATCCAGAAGGACCAAAAACAACCCCTGCCTTATCGGAGAGCCCGGGGTTGGTAAAACAGCGGTCATCGAAGGGCTGGCCCAGAGAATCGCCAGTGGGAACGTGCCTGACAGCCTGCTGGGAAAGACCCTCATCATGCTGGATCTTTCCGCTATGATCGCAGGGGCAAAATACCGTGGGGAATTTGAAGAGCGACTCAAGGGTGTGGTGGATGAAATACTGCACCACCCCTCTGTGGTGGTCTTTATCGATGAGATCCACACCGTCGTGGGGGCAGGTGCCGCGGAGGGTGCCGTTGATGCGGCAAATATACTAAAGCCTGCCTTGGCACGGGGAGAGCTTCAGCTCATTGGTGCCACCACCACCCAAGAATACCGTCGCCATATAGAAAAGGATGCCGCCCTGGAGCGACGCTTTCAGCCTATTTTGATAGAAGAGCCCGGGGAGGAGGAAACCCTCACGATTCTGCGAGGGCTCAGGGAAAAATATGAGGCACATCACAAGCTGAAAATATCCGACGAGGCTCTCCTTGCCGCCGTAAAACTGTCCACCAGATATATCAGCGACAGACGCCTGCCTGACAAGGCCATCGACCTTATTGACGAGGCAGCCTCAAAGGTTCGGGTATCCCACTCCACCACTCCGGAACAGCATACCCTACAGCTACGGTTAAAGGAACTGGAAAAGGGAAAGGAAGATGCGGTCACCGCCCAGAATTTTGAGCTGGCAGCACGCCTCCGAGATGAGGAAAGAGACCTAAAGAGCACTTATGAAAATAAGGGATGCCCGCTGTCAAAGCAATCCCCAATCGTGGGCGAAGAGGACGTAGCCGCTGTGGTAACAGAATGGACGGGAATTCCCCTGAGCCGAGTTTCAGGAGATGAAAGTGAAGCTTTGCTTCACCTATCGCAAAAGTTAAGAGGCCGTGTAATCGGGCAAGACACGGCAATCCATGCGGTCACGCAGGCGATCCGCCGTAGCCGCCTGGGGATCAAGGATCCGAAACGTCCCATTGGTGCCTTTCTATTTTTGGGCCCAACAGGGGTAGGAAAGACGGAACTGTCTAAGGCACTGTCCGAGGAGCTCTACGGTAGAAAAAATGCCCTTATTCGCCTGAACATGAGTGAGTATCAGGAGAGCTTCTCCACCTCAAAAATCATCGGTTCTCCACCTGGCTATATCGGCTATGACGACGGTGGCCAGCTGACCGAGCAGGTACGCCGCCACCCTTATAGCGTGGTTCTGCTGGACGAAATAGAGAAGGCACACCCGGACGTCTTTCACCTGCTGCTCCAAATTATGGAGGACGGTATGCTGACAGATGCAAAGGGGAGAACCGTCAGCTTCAAAAACACGGTGATCATTATGACCTCTAACCTGGGGGCAGGTGTTTTCTCCACCCGTCCTCTGGGCTTTGGTACCAAAGACACCGCCGGTATTCAAGGCCAAGCTGAATCACGGATGATGGAAGAGGTGAAACGCCAATTCCGCCCGGAATTTATTAACCGTCTGGACGGCATTATCTTCTTCTCTCCCCTCACGGAAGATAGCGTTCTGAAAATCACCCGCGCCCTCTTAGAAAGCGTGACTCAGCGTTTGCGTGGGGCTGACCTCACCGTTTCCTATGGCGAGGAAATACCTGCCTTTCTTTCCAAGGAGGGCTATGAGCCGCTCTACGGTGCCCGACCTATTCGGCGCACCATTTCTCGCCTGGTAGAGGACCCCGTGGCAGAGGCTCTTCTCAGAGGAGAGATCCGTCGCGGTGATCAGATTCACCTCACCCTGCGTGACGGTGGCATACAGATAGAGAAAAAGGGCTGAAATCAGCCCTTTTTCTTATTCGTATACCCGCACCTCAAAAACGGTGGCGTTCTCTGCCCCGTAGGTGGCATACATACACAGGCGTACCTTATCGCATTGAATGACAGGGAGGGTATGAACCCTGTGACGAAGGATGTTGTCCTTCACCTCCATCCGCTCCTGCAGCTTCCCATCCAGATAAAATTCCAGAGCATACTCCTTGATAATCTCCGTAGGAAAGGGACGCTGGCGTCTGCGTATCTCATCGCTGATAGTGATAGTCAGCTCGTATTTCAAATTGCTGTCAAAGGTTAACTGAACACAGGAGGCACTGATGGGCGTTTCCCAGGAAAGCTCCAGCCATTCTCCCTTTTGTGAAATGCCGGAGGACTGATAAGCGTTCCCTACTCCCCCCTGATTTCTTATCAGGCCATTAGTCACCTTGTCAGGGGTGGCGTCTCCGCACGCAGAGGAGGCGGTGACGGATGCCCTCTTTGCCAGATCCAGGGGATCCTGCCCTGTGACACCGGGCAGATAGCAGTCGTCCCGAATCAGCCTCTGCTGCAAAGCTCCAATATGTTCATTTACCTCACGGGCCCCC
>JAZORW010000053.1:0-5612 GCA_045656805.1 Eubacteriales bacterium
CCCCATTTATCTCCGCAGTGCATCCGAGGGGCTGTGTGCCTATCTGGACGAGCTGTTCGGGGATGACAGAATGCCCCTGTGCAAGGCATTTATGGCTCGCCTGAGACGTACCGTTTAAGGAGTGAATTATGAGCAAAAGAAAATTACTTTCCACAGCTGTACTACTGATTATCTGCCTTTTGGCAGCACTGACCGTTCTAATGATCTCAGGTGGAATAGGAGGGAACAAAACGCCCCTGACCATTTCCACCGCCTCAGCTGAGAAAATATACGATAATTCTGCCCTGACGGCAGAGGACTGGTCTATCGCCTCGGGCGAGCTGCGTGAGGGGCATACCATTACGGTAACCACCACAGGCTCTCAGACCTACGTGGGCACTGGCCATAATACTGCCAACGTGGTGATCAAGGACGAAAAGGGCAAGGACGTGACCAATACCTATGACATTTCCTTCCTTTTTGGATCCCTGACCGTAACCCCCAAGACCGTCTATCTTTCCACGAACAATCTATCGAAGACCTATGACGGCACCGCCCTGATCGCCTCCTCTACCGACTACTCTATGGCGGCCGATAGCCTGATCTCGGGCCATTCTCTGACCCTACTGCCCCAGGCATCTCAGACCCGTGTGGGCACCTGTGCCAACGTGGCACTGTACACCGTGCAGGATGACGATACCAAGGCGGATATGACCGCTCAGTATAACTTCATTTGCGAATGGGGCACCCTGAAGGTCACCCCCATTGACCTACACCTGACTGTCGACAGCGATGAGATGGTCTATGACGGCACTGCCCTGACCTGCCCCACCTTCACCTATCCCGAAGGCATTCTGCTGGAGGGTCACGATTTAAAGGTAACCATTGAGTCCTACCGTATCGACGTAGGTGAAGAGCCCAACGTGGTTGCCTACGTACACGTATGGGACGGAGATGACGACGTCACCGACTGCTATAACGTCACCTCTACCGACGGCGTACTGCTGGTGACCCCCATTCCCCTGGCATTCAAGAGTGAGTCTGACAGCAAGATCTACGACGGACAAGAGCTGGTCTGCCAGATCGCCAGCCTGCTCCACGGTAAGCTGCTGGATGGGCACACCTATGAAATTGAATACGGTGCCTCCCTGACCGACGTGGGTGAGATGCAAAATGCCATCTCCGTGATTATCTATGACGCAGAGGGCAACCCCTGTAACTACAATTATCAGATCGAATACATATGCGGTACCCTGACGGTGTATCCCCGCCCCGTTACCATCCGTACTGCCTCCGACGTGAAGGTGTACGACGGTGAGCCCCTGAAAAATGATTTCTGGGAAATCGTTTCTCCGGAAGGGTTGGTAGACGGTCACGCACTGTTTACCGAGGTAATCGGTGAGAGAACCGAGATCGGTGCCTCCCCCAACAGTCTGTCCGGCGTATCCATCTATGACTGCCCCGAAAAGACTAAAAACGTTACCTACAACTATGAGATCACAATTCAGGAAGGTGAACTACTGGTAAAGGACCCTGAGGGCGGCTCTCTCAATGAAAACCCCGAGGAAGAGCTGGACGACTCCGGCGACCTGAGCGGCGGCGACGAGGAAGAAGACGAGGAGGATCCCGCCCTGATGCTGAGGGTGCTATCTCCCCTGAAGATCTCCCTATATCTTAGATACACCTCCTATCTGAATTACACGGGTCAGGGCTGGACCCAGGCTACCGAATATGACCGACTTTTGGACGGCACCTATTCCATGCTGTATTCCACAGGCTTGGCACTGAAAAATGCAGGCTATGTCAGCCATCCTCTGAAGATCGAGCCTCATTCTAAAAATTACGTCCTTCCTTATTATTTAGATACCTACGATTTTAACTACCGGGTACAGACCAGTGACGTAAAATTCTCAGGGGATGTATCTGACGCTTATAACGTCTATCACTACGTCTATAGCCAGATCTCCTCCGATCCCAAGGTGCAGGAAGTACCGGAGGAATACGAGGCACAGCTACAGGCGTATACCAACTACGTATACCTTACCTATCTAAGCTTAGACGTACCCGCCACCACTATGGCGGTTCTGGAGGGCATTATCAGGGAGCAGGGCTTCTCTGCCTCTGATCCCCAGGTTATTGCAAAGGTAGCATCCTACGTACAGAATGCTGCTACCTATGACCTGGACTATGACCGTGCTATGGATAGCGAAGAGGACGTGGTAGTAGCCTTCTTAACCGAATACAAGACGGGCGTCTGCCGTCACTACGCCTCTGCTGCTACCCTGATCTTCCGTGCCCTGGGCATTCCTGCCAGATACACGGGTGGATATATGGTAGAAACCGAGGCCGGCGAATGGGTAGACGTTACCTCTGACCGTGCCCATGCCTGGGTAGAGATCTACATTGACGGTGTGGGCTGGATTCAGGTAGAGGTCACCGGCGGTATGAGCAGCGACACCGAGGACGACGGGGACGGCGGCGACGATGGCGACATCGAGGGTGACGGCGGCGAAAACGGCGAAGGTGAAGGCGAAGGCGACGGCAATGGCGATGGCGACGGCGACGGTGACGGCGATGGCGACGGCGACGGCAACGGCGACGGCAACGGCGACGGCAATGGCGACGGCAATGGCGATGGCGATGGCGACGGCGATGGCAATGGCGACGGTGGCGGCGATGGCGACGGGAGCGACGAAGACAAGCCCGACTCCTTCGAGATCTGGCCCACCTACACCACGGCTAAATATAACGGCACCATCATTTACGCCAGAGATTATACAGTTCTCGGAACCAGCGAAAACTTCAAGGCCTATGCAGATCTGGGCTACCGCTTCGAGGTAGTTTACAACGGCTTCCAGGACGGTGTGGGCTACGCCCCCATATCCATTGCCTCCTACGTTCTGTATGACCCTGATAACAACGTCGTGACCGATCAATTTAATATTAAGGCATCTAAGACCTCCATCCTCCACGTATATGAAAAGGATATTTTCGTGCTCAGCGGCAGTGGCTCTAAGACCTATGACGGTACTCCTCTGGAGGTGTTCACCTACACCTGTCAGGATCAGCTGCTAAGCGAGTATCACGAGCTGAGGGTGACCTATACCACCAATATGGTAAACGTGGGCAAGGCATCCAATACCTTTGACGTTGTGGTATGGGATACCCTGAATGACTGCGACGCATCGGTTTACTACAAGATCATGCGTGGATACGGTAATCTGACGGTCAGCTACCGCAATATTCAGATCGTCACAGACAGTGACGTCAAGACCTACGACGGCACTCCCCTGACCGCAGACTATTCTCTCAACAACTCTTCTCCCTATCTGGACCTGGCAGAGGGTCACACCATGACGCTGACCATGACAGGCTCTCAAACCGAGATCGGCATCAGTAGTAACACCTTCCTTCTGTCCTCCGTGGTCATAAAGGATAAGAACGGAACACCGGTGACCCAAAACTACTCTATCTCCTACGTGCTGGGCGAGCTAATGGTTCTCCCCTAAGGCTAAGATGCCATTTAGATAACACCAAAAAGGCAGGATCCTATGTTATACAGTGAGTACAAAGCAAAAATAGCCAAGATCATAGCTGCTCTGACAAAGCTGAAGCGGTATCGCGTTCTCATTTTGTCGGTAGCCTTCTTGATCGTGGCTCTTATCGCTGCGTTCCTTGGTACCAAGGGGATGATACTGGATAGTGGCTCCTGCCCTGAAGAGATCACCTATGGTGACAGCCTGAACATTTCGGCAAAGGCACTGTTTTCCTCTGTGGAATACCAGTACGCCCCCGAGGGGGGTGCGTGGCAGGATAGCTTCCCCACCTCCCCCGGCACCTACCGTGTACGGGCGGTGAGCAACGCCGCTTTCGGTGGCTCTCGCTATGGAGATGCACACGCCTTTACCATTCTCCCCCGCACGACAGAGCTGCATTTGGCAAGCAGCAGTATCACCTACGGCGAATATCCCACCCTGACAGGCGACCTTTCCCGGGGGGACCGTGTGGTGTGCCGTGATTTTACCTATGCAGACCCCTATGCCTCTGAAACCACCGTTTTGCCTGCTCTGGAGAGCATTCAGATCCTGAACAGCCGTGGGCAGGACGTTACCGCCTGCTATACTCTATCGGTACAGGAAGAGGCGATTACCGTTGGCAAACGGCAGCTGGTGCTGTCGGTTACCCCCTACAGTGCAGTATATAACGGTATGGCCCACTCCTCCAGTGACTATACCCTGTCCCAGGGATCTCTGGCGTGGGATGACCAAATTTCCGTAAATTTCTCCCAGTACCTGGTATTTGCAGGGGCGGTAGAAAATACCCCCGCCGTTTCTCTCACCGACGGTGACGGGCACGACATCTCTATGCATTACGCCCTGACGGTGGTGCCTGCCAATATTACCGTAACCCCCAGACCTCTTCTGCTGAATGCATCGGCAGAGAGTGTGGTCTATGACGGCACCGCCCACCGGTCCACTGCCTATACGGTAGATCCCGGCACTCCCCTGCCGGCAGGACACGAAATTCGGGTAATGGGTGCCACTTCTGTCACCAATGCAGGCACCTATGACAATCGCCTGACCCTGACCATCGTGGCGGGCGGAGAGGACGTCACGGGATGCTTTACTATCGCCTACACCCCCGATAGTACCATTACGGTCAACCAAAGAGAGCTCCTTGTTTTCACAGGCGACCAAAGCAAGACCTACGACGGCATCCCCCTGACTGCTACCGTTACAGACGTACTTGGTCTGGTGGACGGACACTGGGTGGAGATCGTCAGTGCCGCCTCTTTAACCAACGTAGCACAGGATGTTACGGCTACCGTTACCGTTAAGGTGATGGGACCCGAAGGAGACGTAAGCGGCAATTATCTCACCCCCTCCTATGACTATGGCACCCTGACGGTTTTAATCCGCCACATTACCCTGAACGTTTCCGGGGCATCCAAGGTCTTTGACGGCACCCCCCTCACCGCCTCCGACTGTACCTTTGGGGGCGAGGGACTACCCGCAGAGCACACGTACCTCTTCCACCCTGAAACCTCTATTACCTACGTATCCGAAAGCGGTGTAGAGGGCCGTGGCACCGTCACCATCTGGAAGGATGGCACTGACGTGTCCTTTAATTTCTCCATTGAAGACCCCACCTACGGCACCCTTACCATCAGCCGTCGACCCATAAACGCCTTTTCTCACGATGTGACCAAGGTTTATGACGCCGCCCTTCTGACAGGGACGGAGCACGTCACCGTAGAGCTGGCACAGGATCTGCCCTATGAGGCAGGTCTGCTCCCGGGCCATGAGGCTGTCATTGACTTTGCCACCTATCATCTGGTGAACGTCACCCCCTTGGATGGGGTGCAAAACCTCTTTGGCCTGACCATTTGGGCAAACGGTGTGGATATTACAGAAAATTATGATCCCAATCTGGATTTTGGCACCCTGAAGATCACACCCAGACCCATTGTTCTCTCCTCCCAAAGTGTGGAGAAGGTATACGACAATATCAGCCTGACGGCAGATCTGGTCTACTACACCATGCTGGGTGAGGACGTGGGTCTGCTCAGCGACCATTATATTGAAACTGCAGGCTTTATCAGCTATCTGGATGCCTTTGCCTCCCGGCGTGAG
>JAZORW010000054.1:0-4268 GCA_045656805.1 Eubacteriales bacterium
CCTCCTTTTTTTTATGCATCAGCCTTTCTTGCGTCAATGATCCTTTGTGCTACGTTAGAGGGAACCTCTTCATACTTCTCAATGGCGTAGGTAAACAAACCTCTGCCCTGTGTCATAGCACGAAGTGCAATGACGTAATCCTGCATTTCTGCCTCAGGCACCTCACCCACAACGGTCTGTGTGCCGTCGTCAGGCTCAATGCTCATGACACGTCCGCGACGCTTGTTCAGATCACCCATAACGTCGCCCACGTAGGCATCGGGTACCGTAACACGCAGGGTACCTACAGGCTCCAGCAGAACAGGCTTTGCCTGGGTCATGCCGCTCTTATAGGCGAGGGAGGCTGCGATCTTAAAGGAAAGCTCATCCGAGTCTACGTCGTGATAAGAGCCGTCATACAGATCTGCTGCCAGCTGAACCATAGGATAGCCTGCCAGCACGCCTTCCTTCATGCAATCCTGCAGACCCTTTTCTACTGCGGGATAGAAGTTCTTAGGCACTGCCCCCCCCACAACGGAAACGGAGAAGGTCAGACCATCCTCTTCCCCATGGAAGAAGCGGATCTTTACGTGGCCAAACTGTCCACGACCGCCAGACTGCTTCTTATGGCGTCCCTCTACGTCTGCATGACCGCGAATGGTTTCACGGTATGCCACACGGGTGTCTGTCAGCTCCACAGATACACCGTAGCGGCTCTTCAGCTTCGCCAAGGTTACGTCAAGGTGCATATCACCAAGACCGGAGATCACCAGCTGGGAGGTTTCTGCATTATTTACGTAACGAAGAGTATAGTCTTCCTCCAGTAGCTTGGCAATGCCCTGGGAGATCTTGTCCTCGTCCCCCTTCGCCTTAGGAGAAATACCGCGGGTGTAATAAGGCGTTGGGAAGGAAATGGGATAATACCGGATATCCTTGGCTCTTCCGGTCAGGGTATCGTTGGTGTTTGTGTTTGTCAGCTTTGCCGTCATACCGATGTCACCGCACTCCAACGCATCCACCTCGGTCTGCTTCTTACCGCGGATCACATAGATATGGCTGAACTTCTCACCCACACCGGTGGTGGTGTTACGCAGCACGCTATCGCGGTTCAGCGTACCCTCCATCACACGGAAGAAGGTCATTTTACCGATAAAGGGATCCGCCACCGTCTTAAATACAAATACGGATGCAGTAGGATGATCCTTTACGATAGGCAGGTGTCCGATGGTATCGTCGGGATTCAGAATACGCTCTGCTGCCCTGGCGGTGGGTCTGGGGAAGGAATCTGCGATCAGATCCATAAAGGTCTTGATACCCCACATCTTGGTGGCGGCACCGCAGAAGACCGGTACGATCTCACCGTGGATAACGCCGTTATGAATGGCCTCCACTGCCTCTTCACGGGTGATCTCCTCGCCCTCAAAATACTTGTTCATCAGATCCTCGCTGGTCTGGGCGATGGATTCGAAGAGCATACTGCGGAATTCCTCAATAAATTCCTTCTGATTTTCGGGTATGGGCAGAGACTGGTATTCACCCGTCTTGCCATCAAACATATACATAATGCTGTCCACCAGGTTCGCAAATCCGATTACCTGATTGCCCTCGATCACAGGGATCTGAATAGGACACACCTCTACCCCAAAACGCTCTCTCAGTGCATCGAATGCACGGCGGAAGCGTGCCTCGTTATCATCGAATCGGTTAATGAAGAATGCCTTAGGTAGCTTCGCCTCGGTGGCACCCTTCCATGCCAGCTCAGTGCCCACCTCGATACCGGCCTTACCGTCTACTACGATAACGGCAGCATCCGCTACACGGATACACTGCCTTGCCTCACCCTCAAAGTCAAAATAACCGGGGGTGTCCAGAATATTGATCTTCGCATCCTTCCACATGGCGTATGCTATGGAGGACTGCAGAGAAAAGCCACGACGCACCTCTTCTGCATCAAAATCCATCACAGTGTTTCCTGCGGAAACGGTACCCAAGCGATCAGTACACTTGGTAATATGAAGCATTGCCTCGGCCAGGGAAGTCTTACCGCTTCCGCTATGACCCAGTAAAACGAGGTTTCTGATTTGCTTTGTTTGAATCGTGCTCATGGTTTACTCCTTACAATTTAGTGAACATCACGGATTTCCCTTGATACTCTTAATTCTATTATAGAGTATAAACCGAGTTCTTTGCAAGGTGGTTTTTATATTTTTTAACCTAACGGCGTAGAAGAAAAATAGCCTCTGTTGTGCATAATGCACAACAGAGGCGTTGCGAATCAAGATTCCTTCTTAGGCTTCAGGTACGATAGGGTTTCGTAGATTCCCGTAATGGGTATCACCTTTACGTCCCGGGGCAAGGCCAGATGCTGGGGAATATTTCTCTTGGGAACCAGAATGGTTCGGAAGCCCAGTCGAACGCATTCCTTAATTCTTGCCTCTGCCGAGCTGACACCCCGAATCTCACCTCCCAGACCGATCTCACCGATTGCCACCAGATCCGCGGGCAATTCTCGGTCTGTCAGAGAAGAGATCATGGCCAGTGCCACGGGCAGGTCTGCAGCAGGCTCATTGGGGCGGAGCCCGCCGACGGCATTCAGATACACGTCCTGCTGAGAAAACTTTAGACCCAGACGCTTCTCCAGCACTGCCAGCAGCAGACACATACGGTTATAGTCAAATCCGTCTGCCGCACGCTTTGGCACAGGGTATGCCGTGGGGGAAACAAGAGCCTGAATTTCTGTGATCAAGGGGCGACTGCCCTCCACAATGCACAGGGCACAGCTACCGCTGGAATGTTGCCCCTGCTCTGCCAAAAGAGCCTCGGAGGGGTTCGTGATCTCCACCAATCCACGGTCTGTCATATCAAATACACCGATCTCGTTGGTGGAACCAAAGCGGTTCTTCATGGCACGGATAATGCGGAAGGATTGGGATCTGTCCCCCTCAAAGTACAGCACCGCATCCACCATATGCTCCAGCACCTTAGGGCCGGAAATGCCGCCCTCTTTATTTACGTGACCCACAAGGAACACCGCAGTGCCCGTAGTCTTAGCATACCTGATAAACGCCTGCGCCGCCTCACGCACCTGAGTCACACTGCCGGGGGCGGTAGAAGACTTGTCCGTAAACATGGTCTGTACAGAGTCTACGATCACCACGTCGGGGGACAGCTTCTCGCATTCACTCAGCACAGCCCCGGTATTGGTTTCGGTCAGTAGCCACAGGGCGTCTGAGGTCAGACCAAGACGACCGTAACGTAGCTTCAGCTGTCCTCTGGACTCCTCTCCGGAGACGTACAGCACACGCCTTTTCTGGCACAGGCTACCGCAGATCTGGAGCAACAGGGTGGATTTACCTATGCCGGGCTCACCGGAAAGCAGCACAACAGAGCCCTCTACTACACCACCGCCCAGCACTCGGTCCAGTTCTCCCATCCCGGTGCCATAGCGAAGATATTCGGTCATCTCCACGTCCTCAAACTTCTGTGCGGGCACAGCGGCTACGCTAAGCTGGTTGACACCGGACTCGGGCTGAGAAATCTCCTCCTCATAGGAATTCCACGCCCCACATTCAGGGCATCTTCCTATCCACTTATGAGAGGTGGCACCGCATTCATTACAGACAAAAAGTGTTTTTGGGGCTTTCATACGTCCTCACAGCTGTTACTAATATAATTAATGATAGCACAAAAGAGGACAAAAGACAATTCTTTTTGGTAGTCAGGACTGCTGAGTTTTTCGCAATCCGCCGAGTTGGTCAAAAACCCACATTCCACCAGAACCGAAATCCCCATGGCTCTATCCAAAAGGTACATATTCCCATTGCTTGCCTTGATGGGGCGATGGTTTTCCGCCTCCAGAGATTGCACTACGCTTTTTCGTATCTCCTCTGCCAGCCTTTGGCTGGCGTGGCTGTTCCTGGCATACCACACCTGTAGCCCATGCACGCTCTCTTGGGGAAAGCTGTTCATGTGAATACTCACGAAGATACACCCGGGATAGTTAGCCGCTACCTCTGCTCTGCCCGCCAGATCTGCTACCTTTTTATACCCCTGCTTCACCGTAGCCGGGTCGTATAAGAGACGGTCGTCTGTACGTGTCATCACTACCTGATGCCCCGCATCCCGTAGCTGTTCTGCCAGCAAGGTAGCAACGGTCAAATTCAGGTCCTTTTCATAGCTGCCGTTGACCCCTACTGCCCCGGGATCTTCTCCCCCGTGACCTGGATCCAGGACAATTACGGGTGGCGGGGTGTCTTCCCCGTTCCCCACCTCTATAATCATAGAATACC
>JAZORW010000055.1:0-3309 GCA_045656805.1 Eubacteriales bacterium
GCCGTCGGGCAGTGGAGGCATTGGACCCTCCCCGTACCCCCGTAGAGCTGCCTGCCACGCCCCCCACCCCGCCTGCTCTGAAAGCACCCACCGTGGGTGCCACCGCCCTGTTCTGCCGTGGGCAGGTATGGGAGGAGCTGACGGAGGAGGAGAAGGGTGCCTTCCAGGTATGCTTTGTGCCCCTGTGGGAGCTGGAGAAGCTGACCCATACCCCCGATGGCGTGTGGCTGCCCCCTGTGATATTTGACAGGGAGGAGCCAAGAATACTAGAGCTTTTAGAGAATGCAAAGAAGAGGGGCGTCCTGTGGGCGCTGTGCGCCACCCCCGCCCAGATAGAGCTGTGCCTGGGAATGGGCATGCGGGTGATGGGGGACTTCCGCCTCCAGATCTCTAACCCCTATACCCTTGCCTACTGGCAGGCAAGAGGGGTGGAGGAATTTATCCTGTCCCCTGAGCTGACCCTGCCCAGACTGCGAGACCTGCCGGGGCATATCATTGCCTACGGGCGTATCCCCCTGATGCTCACCCAGCGGTGCTACGTGAAGGGGGGATGCGAGGGGTGTGCCGCACCCTGTGAGGGCGGGGCAAGACTAAAGGACCGCCGTGGGGCAGACTTCCCCATTCTGCGTCTGCCACCCCACAGAAATATGATCCTCAACAGCCTGCCCACCTATCTTTTTGATAAGTGGGAGGACCTGCCCGCCCATACTGCCCCCCACTGCCTCTTTACGGTGGAGGATACTGCCACCTGTCGGGGCGTGATCTCCTGTATCAAAAAAAGAAAGCCTCTGCCCTGCACGGTCAGACGGCTACCCAAGTAAGATAAATCGTTTTACGGCTATGAAATGAGGCTACCAAGCTAAAAGGAGCAAGTTATGAAAAAAGCCATTCTTCCCGAAGGCGTGACCCTGGTGCTGGCATCCAAATCTCCCAGACGGCGTGAGCTGCTCTCGGATATGGGACTGACCTTTGTATCCAAAGTGGCAGACGTTGACGAGACCTGTCCCGCCACTATGCCCCCCAAGGTTGCCGTCCGCTTCTTGGCGGAGAAAAAGGCACGGGCTGTGGCAGAGGGGATAGAGGGCAACCCCATCATTTTGGCGTCCGACACCCTGGTAGAGGTAGACGGAGAGCCTCTGGGCAAGCCTGAAAATCAGCAGGATGCCTCCGATATGCTATGGAAGCTGTCCGGTAGACACCATAACGTACACACGGGCGTGTGCCTGGTGTGGGGAGATCGCATGCTGTCTGACGTGGATTCTACCAACGTATTTTTCCATGACCTGGACCAGAGGGATATTGACGCCTATATCGCCACGGGAGAGCCTATGGATAAGGCGGGCTCCTACGGTATTCAGGGCAAGGGGGGACGGCTGGTGTCCCACATCAACGGCTCTCTTGATACGGTGATCGGTCTGCCCTGCAAGCTGGTAAATCGGCTCCTCCTTGAGCTTCTCGGTCAAAATGAGGAGATGAAGAGCATCTATGACTAAAAAAGAAAAGAAGGCACGCCTTGCTCTGGTGGTAGAGGCACTGAAGCGGGTATATCCCCAGCCTGTCTGCGCCCTGGAGAGCGGGGGAGACCCCTGGAGGCTGCTGGTGATGGGCAGGCTATCTGCCCAGTGCACCGATGCCAGGGTCAACGTGGTGTGCAAAGCTCTGTTTTCGGAATTCCCTACACCCGAAGCGATGGCGGGGGGAGAGATCAGCCGCATAGAAGAGCTGGTGCGTCCCTGTGGGCTGTATCGGGTAAAGGCCAGAGATATTCAGGCCGCCTCCCGTATGTTAGTGGAGGATTTTGGGGGAGAATTGCCCCGCACCATGGAGGAGCTGCTCTTTTTCCCCGGTGTGGGTAGAAAAATTGCCAATCTGCTGCTGGGGGACCTATACGGATTGCCCGCGGTGGTGGCAGACACCCATTGTATTCGCATCTGCGGCAGACTGGGTATGTACCCCGAGAGCCTGAAGGACCCCCAGAAGGTGGAAACCATCCTGTGGGAGCTCCTGGATCCGGAGGAGTCCTCTGACTTCTGCCATCGTATCGTGATGTTTGGCCGTGAGTGGTGCTCTGCCAGAGCCCCCAGATGCCACGACTGTCCCCTTCGTGAGGCGGGGCTGTGCCCCAAGGGAGGGGAGCATGGAAGGTAAAAAGCTCACTGTAGACATTCCCATCGTGGTGGAGGGGAAGTATGATAAGATCACCTTGTCCTCTCTCCTTAACGCCACTGTTTTGACCACCGACGGCTTTTCTCTCTTTAAAAATGCAGAGAAGAAGGCCCTCCTAAAGCGGCTGGGTGAGCCCAAAGGGCTCATTATTCTCACCGACAGTGACGGAGGCGGTATGCAGATCCGCTCTCAGCTGGGGGGCATTCTGCCAAAGGAAAAGCTGTATCACCTGTATATTCCCAAAATTGAGGGCAAGGAGAAACGGAAAAAATTCCCCTCGAAGCAAGGGTATTTGGGAGTTGAGGGCATGGAGGCAGATCTGCTGCGAGAGTTATTTGCCCCCTTTGCCACCGACGCACCCAAAAAGGAATTTCCCCCCGTTACCTCCTATCACCTCTATGAGAGAGGGCTTTTGGGGGGCGAAGGGTCGGCGAGAAGCCGAGAAAAGCTGTGCGGGGCTTTGGGTCTGCCCCCTTTGAACGGTCCCGCCCTGATAGCGGCACTGAACCTGCTGGGGGGACTACCCCTCTTGGAGGAAGCCTGCAAGCAGGAAACCTAAAAAACCAGGTAAGAAAACGAAAGAAATCCCCCGTGGCACACCTGCGATAAAGCAGGTGTGCCAACTCTATTCGCCTGCGGCGAGTGATATGCACTTCGTGCGTGATATTGCCTTCGGCAGTGATATGCGCTACGCGTGTTTGAGGTTACAAAGGCGAATAGAATATCACTGCGACCATCGGGAGCAATATCACTTTTGCGGAGCAAAAATATCACGCCGAGCTGTGCGAGGCATATCACTAAGAAGTTTTACCGCCCGACACTACACCAAAAAGGTGTAACACACTATACCTTGCAGAGCAAGGAGCGTGAAAAAGGAGCATGGACGAAAATGTCCGTGCTCCTTTTGTTGTATTGCGGTTAGTAAAATATGCTTTATCGCAGGTGTGCCAACTCTATTCGCCTGCGGCGAGTGATATGCACTTCGTGCGTGATATTGCCTTCGGCAGTGATATGCGCTACGCGCGTTTGAGGTTACAAAGGCGAATAGAATATCACTGCGACCATCGGGAGCAATATCACTTTTGCGGAGCAAAAATATCACGCCGAGCTGTGCGAGGCATATCACTAAGAAGTTTTACCGCC
>JAZORW010000056.1:0-2799 GCA_045656805.1 Eubacteriales bacterium
AACCCCGGTATTTCCGTATCCCGTGTGGGCGGTAATGCACAGACCAAGGCGATGAAGCGGGTATCCGGACCTCTGAAGCTGCTGTATTCCCAGTATCGGGAGCTGCAGGCATTCGCCCAGTTTGGCTCGGATCTGGATGAGGATACCAAGAAGCGTCTGGCACAGGGCGAGAGGATCGTAGAGGTGCTGAAGCAGGATAAGTCTGCCCCCGTTTCTATGGAGCATCAGGTGGCAATCATTTTTGCCGCCGTAAACGACCTGCTCGCAGAGGTGCCTACCCAGCAGGTGGGTGAGTATCAGCGTGGGCTGACGGAATATTTGGATATTCACGCCACCGACCTTCTGCGTCGCATCCGCCAGACGGGGGTTCTCTCGCAGGAGGATGAGGCAGAGCTGGGGCGGCTGATTCCCGCCTATACGAAAGAGTTTCTCGAGGTGAAGAGATGAGCGGAAACGCAAGAGCCATCCGCACACGGATCAAAAGCGTCCGCACCACCATGCACATCACCCGTGCTATGCAGCTGGTAGCCGCCTCTAAAATTCGGCGTGCCACCCAGCGCATGGAGGGTAGCCGTCGCTTCTTCCACGCAGTGGAGGAGACCTTTGCCGATCTGGCGGAGGGGGGAAGACAGTCCCTGTATATGACACCGAGGGAAGAGGGACGGAAGCTGTTCGTGATCATGGCAGGTGACCGCGGTCTGGCGGGTGGATATAACGCCAACGTATTTCGCCGTGTGCTGTCCCTGATGGGAGAGAGCGGTGCAGACGCCCTGACGGTAGGACGCCGTGCCTGTGATTGGGCATCCACCCACGGGCTGGGGCTGGTGGCACAGTATCCCTCCCTTGAAAAGCTGACCCTGGCCGAGTGCGTGGAGATTGGTGAAATACTGAGAGATAAGTTTGCCACGGGGGAATATAAAGAGATTCGCCTGGTGTATACCGACTGCGTGTCTATGCTGTCTCAGGAGACCACGGATACCCTACTGCTTCCCATTACGCCCCCCGAGAGGACTTCAGAGAAGCCCTCTGCCACCACGGTGTACGAGCCCTCACCTGAAGCGGTGATGGCTGCGGTGATTCCCCAGTATCTCACGGGAATTCTCTGGGGCGCGGTGTGTATGTCCTACGCCTCCGAAATGGCGGCGAGACGAAACGCCATGGATAGCGCTACCAAGAATGCCTCGGATATGATAGACACTCTGTCTCTATCCTATAACCGAGCAAGACAGGGCGCCATTACCCAAGAAATTACAGAAATCGTGGCAGGGGCAGAAAAATAAGCCCTGCCAAAGACCCATATTCTCATGAAAGGAAACGCCATGAGTCAAAAGAACATCGGCCGTGTGACACAGATCATAGGCCCCGTTATTGATATTCGCTTTGAGGGGGGGCAGCTCCCCGCCCTCTTAAACGCCGTGGAGGTGGATTGCCCCACCCGCCGCTTGGTGGCAGAGGTGGCACAGCACACGGGGGACAACACCGTACGCTGTATTGCCATGTCCTCCACCGACGGGCTGGTGCGGGGCACCCCCGCCTACGACACGGGTCGCCCCATTACGGTGCCCGTAGGAAAAGCTACCCTGGGGCGTATCTTCAACGTGCTGGGTGAGCCTGTGGACGATATGCCTATCCCCGAGGATACCCCCAGAATGGAGATCCACCGTCAGCCCCCCTCTTACGAGGAGCAGAGAACCACTGCCCAGATCCTGGAGACGGGTATTAAGGTAATTGACCTGATCTGCCCCTATGCAAAGGGCGGTAAGATCGGTCTGTTTGGCGGTGCGGGGGTTGGTAAGACCGTGGTGATCATGGAGCTGATCAACAATATTGCAAAGCAGCATGGCGGTCTTTCCGTCTTTACGGGCGTAGGCGAGCGTACCCGCGAGGGCAACGACCTGTATCATGAAATGAAGGACAGCGGCGTTCTGGAAAAGACTGCCCTGGTCTACGGACAGATGAACGAGCCCCCCGGGGCAAGAATGCGTGTGGGTCTGTCCGGCCTGACCATGGCAGAGTATTTCCGTGACCGGGAGGGTCAGGACGTACTACTGTTTATCGACAATATCTTCCGCTTTACCCAGGCCGGCTCTGAGGTATCTGCCCTGCTGGGGCGAATGCCCTCTGCCGTAGGCTATCAGCCTACCCTGGCCACCGAGATGGGCGCACTGCAGGAGAGAATTACCTCTACCACCCGTGGCTCTATCACCTCCGTACAGGCGGTATACGTGCCGGCGGATGACCTGACGGACCCTGCCCCTGCCACTACCTTTGCCCACCTGGACGCCACCACGGTGCTTTCCCGTGAGATCGCCTCTCAGGGTCTGTACCCTGCCGTGGATCCCCTGGAGTCCACCTCCCGCATCCTGACCCCCGACGTGGTGGGTGAGGAGCATTATCAGGTGGCGCGTGAGGTGCAGAGAATTCTGCAGAGATACCGTGAGCTGCAGGATATTATCGCCATTATGGGTATGGACGAGCTGTCTGAAGAAGACAAGCGTACCGTGGCACGTGCCAGACGGGTACAGAGATTTTTGTCCCAGCCCTTCACGGTGGCAGAGCAGTATACGGGTAACGTAGGTAAGTACGTACCCCTGAAGGAAACCATCCGTGGCTTCCGTGAAATTATCGAGGGTAAGCACGACGACCTGCCTGAGTCTGCCTTCCTGTACGTGGGAACCGTAGAAGAGGCAAGAGAAAAGGCAAAACTGTCTTAAGGAGGCATTATGGCTCTGTTTCATCTGGAGATCACTGCCCCTGACGGCAATCTATACGAGGGAGATGCCTATATGCTGTCCGTGC
>JAZORW010000057.1:0-2584 GCA_045656805.1 Eubacteriales bacterium
CTGGACTTTGTAGTCACTACCAAGCAGGGCTCTGACAGAATTGCCCGCCTGGCATACGATTTTGCCCGTAAGAACGGATTTACCCGCGTGTCTCTGGTTACTAAGGCAAACGTAGTGAAGACCACCGACGGTAACTTCCTGCAGGACTGCCATAAGGTAGCAGACCTGTACCCCGAGATCACCACCGACGAGTGGTATGCAGATATTATGACAGCGAAGCTGGTGGACACCAAGCGCCGCCGTGATTTCCAGGTAATGCTATTGCCCAACCTGTACGGGGATATCATTTCCGACGAGGCGGCAGAGTTCCAGGGCGGTGTAGGTACCGCAGGCTGTGCCAACATTGGTAAGAGGTATGCCATGTTTGAGGCCATCCACGGCTCTGCCCCCCGTATGATAGGTGAGGGGAGAGGCAAGTATGCCGACCCCTGCTCCATGCTGCGTGCCTGCGTGATGCTGCTGTCCCATATCGGGTTGCAGGACAGGGCCGACAGACTGGAGAGGGCGCTGGATATCTGCTCCTTTGAGGAGAAGAAGTACACCATCACGGGCAGAGATACCGGTGCTACCTGTGAGGAGTTTGGCAATTATGTTATGGAGACCCTAAAGGGTCTAGCCTAAATAAAAGCAAAAAGAAAAACACGGCAATAAGCCGTGTTTTTTCTTATTTATAGGCTCCCCGCTGTCAGAGCAGCAGGGTCATAAGGGGAATGGTCAGGGCGGAAAGGGAGGTGCCCAGCAGCACCAGGCCTGCCGCGGTCTCCTGGCCTTCTCCTGCCAGCTCTGCGAAGTTTAAGACGTTGGAGGCCACGGGGCAGCACATCATAATGAAGATGGCCTTTTCCATGACGGAATCCAGTGGCAAAAGGAGGAACAGGCACCATGCCAGGGCAGGCACCAGCAGCTGCTTTACCACGATAACGGGGTACAGCTGCCATCTGCCAAAGACGATGCCCCACTTTACCGTGCCCAACCGCATACCCAGGATCAGCATGCACAGGGGGGTGGACATTTGGGAGAGTAGATGGATCATATCCTCGATCCTGTCGGGGAAGGAGGCATTTACCAGAAGTAGCACCAAGCCCAGAAGGGTGGATATCATGGCGGGGTTCAAAAACAGCTTCTTGATGCGCATGTACTTGATATCACGGGTAATGATGGCGGTGCCCACCGTCCATCCCATAATGTTCAACACCAGGCTGCCCATGGCAGAGTAGGCTACGATCTCGGGATTGTCAGGCAGCAGGGCGTTGAGAATGGGCACACCCATGAAGCCGAAATTACCCATATAGCAGGCAAGATTGGCAATGCGGAGATGTACGTTCTCGGCACTTCTTTTGTTGAGTATCAAGAAGGCAATTCCCAGGGCGGTGCCGCAAATCAGCAGTACCATCAAAAGGGAAAGAGCCAGGTTTGCAAGTCCCTCTTTGGAGTTATCACACTGTCTGACCGAGTAGACCATAAGACATGGCTGAGATACGAATAGCAGCAGCTTTGCAAAGGCAGGGATATGGTCTGCCTTCAGTAGCTTGGTACGAATCATAAGATAGCCCGGGATGGCATACAGCAGCATGGTGCTAACACAGGCAAAAGCGATCAGCATCATAGTAATCCCTCCAGTGCCCTTACACAGGCCTCAACACATCTCTCAAGGTCCAGCCCCGTGCAGTCCACGGTGACGTGGGCGTAGGCCTCGTATAGCTTTGACCGCTCCTCGTACATAGCATCAAGAGAGCCTTTTTTGTGCATCACCACACCCCGGGTGTGAATATTGCCGATGCGACGTTCAATTTCCTTCAGGTCCAGCTTCAGGTACAGTAGCACACCGTCTCGTGCCAGGTGCTGCATACCCTCATGGCTATAGACGGCACTGCCGCCTGTGGCAATCATGCAACCCCGGTAGGACAGGGAAGAGAGCAACTCCCCCTCGCGACGAAGGAAGGCATCCTCGCCTATCTCGTCGATCATGTCGCACAGAGAGGCACCGTATTTTTCCTGCAGCAGCAGGTCTGTATCCACAAAGGGCATGACCAGTGCCTTGGCAAGAAGTACGCCAATGGTGCTTTTTCCGGCTGAGGGCATACCAATGAGAATCACGTTTTTCATGGGCCTCTCCTTTCTTTCTGATCCCCTATATTATACTGTTTTCCTGCCCCCGTGTAAAGGGAAAAATGAAAAAGAAAAGAGAAAAGGTCACGGCATAGCCGTGACCTTAGAAAAATTTATCTCTTGGCAATATACTTTCGCATATCCAGGGCGCAGGACAGGAGGATAATCACACCCTTGATCACCGTCATGATTGCCGGCTCAAAATTTAAGAACACCAGCCCGGCATTCACCAGCTGCAGAAGGAATACCCCCAAAATCACCCCACGGATCTTGCCCACGCCACCCATGAAGGAAACCCCGCCGATAACGCAGGCGGCAATGGCGTCCAGCTCATAGTTTACCCCCGTGGCAGTAGAGTTAGAGGCAACGCGGGCACATTCCACGAAGGCGGAGATGCCGTACAGCACCCCTGCCAGAACGAACACCGAAATAATGGTCTTTGCTACGCTGACCCCGGAAACTGTGGCTGCCTCCT
>JAZORW010000058.1:0-4599 GCA_045656805.1 Eubacteriales bacterium
TCCTTGGCTCACAGAACGACATGGCTACGATCCGACTTCCCCTTGAAGATAGAGGGGAAGGTGATCAGGGTCTTCAGCTTTCCATAGCCGTGCATCAGCATGACAGACAGCTTCCCTTCGGGATCCAGACGGTCCTGCTTAGGTGCGGCGTTCATACCGCCGCCGTAATAGCGGCCGTGCATGGTGGGGCACAGCCACGCCTTCTCAAAGCGGTACTCCTTGCCATCTACGATCACAGTGGCATCGGTGGGGCGATAGTGGAAGAGCAGACCCATAATGGCGATCATGGTGTAGTTGATCTTGGTCTTGCCCTTGGCACGCTGGCGGTCGCCCTCCTCACAGCAGTAGCCGTCAATGCCGAAGCCTACGTTGTTTAAGAAGCGGTATTCCTTGCCATTTACGCAAACGATGGGCAGATCCTTTATGTACTGGTCAATGCGGATGGGGGCACCGCCCTTTTCCACACCCACGTCACGCAGGAAATCGTTGCCCGTGCCAGCCCCGTAGAAATAGATGGGGTTAGGGTAAGAGATGTCGATAGTGGCGTTTACGAAACGGTTAATGGTACCGTCACCGCCACATAGCACCACGGGAGCATCCTCGGAAATCGAGGAGAAGAAGGCGGAAAAATCGCTGATCTCGCAGAGATTGCGGAAGATCACCTCATCCTCGGGGTAAAACTGCTTCACACTCTCTGAATTTTCTTTGCCCAAGCCGTTGGCAGCCAGGGGATTATACAGTGCATAAACGGTGGCCATGGGAAACCCTCCTATTGAAACGTCCTTTTTGGATGCTTTTCATTTCATGGAAATTGTATCACGCGAATATAAACTGAATTATAAGTTTTTTGATTTTTTTGCAAAAAAACACTTTTTATGGGGTTAGTCGTGGCTTCCCCTGTCAATAGACAGAATATAGGGGCACGCCTGCATGATTTCCCCAAGGCACAGGGAGGACAGCTCACGGTCTGTCTGCAAAATGGCAGTGTAGAGCAGGGCATCTCCCTGTCGCTCAATGGTCAGCTGCTTAAAGCGGTCTACACCAAAGAGATCCTTGACCTCCTGATCGTTTGTACCGTCTTGGAGAAACCTGACCTGCACGTCACAGCTCTTCTTCAGGTGGAAGATACGGATATCCATGTGCAGGAAGCACTGGAGGGCGATCATCATCAGGGCGGCACCCACTGCCACAACGTACAGTCTGCCGCCGCAGGCCATACCGATACCAGCCGTAGCCCACACGCCGGCGGCGGTAGTCAGACCACGGACCTCACGGTTGCGGTAAACGATAATGCCTGCACCCAAAAAGCTGACGCCCGACACGATCTGTGCCGCCACACGGGCGGTATCGGCATCGTTGCCAAAGCCAAATCGGCTCACCACCGTCAGTAGGCACGCGCCGATGCACACGATGGTATGGGTACGGATACCGGCCTCTTTATTCCGGTGCTTTCTTTCTACACCGATGATAAATCCCAGCAGGGCGGAAAGCAGTACGTCCCCCAGCATCCAGAGCTCCTTTAGAAACTCTTTTAAGAGATCATCCAGCATGGATGGCTCCTCCTTGTGGTTTAGTGAAAATTACAGAGTGGCGATTGCCTCGCAGGAGAGGGTGGCTACACCACGGCGTGCCAGTACCTCTTCTACCTTGCTTAGGTCGCTGGCCTTCATTGCCACGTGGGCGTCTGCCTCCATAACGGAGAGGCCGTACATGTACTCAATGTTGATGCCCTCTGCCTCGATGTCGGACAGCAGTCCCTGCAGGCTACCCGCCTTGTGAGGAATGCGGATAATGAGAATATCGGAGAGCAGAGAAGAGAAGCCCTCCTGGGTGAGCTTTTCACGGCCCAGCTCGGGTTTGTCTACGATGAGACGCAGAAGCCCGAATTCGGTGGTATCCGCCAGGCTGAGAGAAATGATGTTTACCTGATTGTCTGCCAGAACCTGAAGCACACGGCTCAGGCGACCGGTTCTGTTTTCGATAAATACGGAAAGCTGCTTTGCGTGCATGATACTATCCTCCTGCTTAATCAAATTTACGCTTGTCGATAACGTGGACTGCCTTGCCCTCGCTACGCACCAAGGTGCGGGGCTCTACGATCTTGATTTTTGCGGACAGGCCGATTGCCTGCTGGATAATGTGGCCGATCTTTTTTGTGATCTCCTCCAGGCGGCGGATCTCGTCGGTGTAGAAGGCACCGTTCAGCTCCACCTGGATCTCCAGCATATCCAGATTGTTCACACGGTCAACGATCATCATATAGTGGGGGGAAACCTCCTCCACGTCAATGAGGGCAGCCTCGATCTGGCTGGGGAATACGTTGACGCCACGGATGATCATCATATCGTCTACACGACCCTTGAAGCGGGAAATTCTGGCACTGGTTCTGCCGCATTCACATCTGGAATAGTCGATAGAGGTCAGATCCTTGGTACGGTAACGGATCAGGGGCAGACCCTGCTTGGTCAGAGTAGTGAATACCAATTCGCCCGTTACGCCCTCACCCACGGGGGTCAGGGTAGCGGTATCCAGAATCTCGGGCAGGAAGTGATCCTCGCACACGTGCAGACCCTTATGATAAATACAGTCGCAGGCAACGCCGGGACCCATGATCTCACTGAGACCATAAATATCGTGGGCGTTGATATGTAGCTTTTCCTCAATGCTCTGGCGCATCTTTTCGGTCCAGGGCTCGGCACCGCATACGGCGGTCTTCAGTTTGATCTTGTCTAAGAGCCCCTCCTGCTCCAGCACCTCGCTGATATACAGCAGATACGAGGGGGTACAGGCAATGGCGGTGGCACCGAAGTCTACCATCATAGTCGTCAGCTTCTTGGAGTTGCCCGTGCTCATGGGGACCACGGTGGCACCTACCCTCTCGGCACCGTAGTGGGCACCCAGACCACCGGTGAACAGGCCGTAGCCATAGGCTATCTGCAGAACATCGTCCTTACCGACCCCGGTCATTGCCAGGCATCTGGCAACGCACTCTGCCCACAGCTCAATATCGTAGCGGGTGTAGCCCACCACGGTAGCCTTACCGGTGGTACCGCTGGAGGCGTGGATACGTACGATCTCGGAATTGGGAACTGCGAACAGGCCGAAGGGGTAGTTGTCTCTCAGGTCGTCTTTGGTGGTGAAGGGCAGCTTCGTGATATCCTCGATGCCGCGAATATCGGCGGGCAGGAGGCCTACCGCCTGCATCTTCTTGCGGTAATATTCCACGTTGTGGTATACGTAGTCCACCAGCTTACGCAGGCGGGCACTCTGCAGATGGGACATTTCGTCCCGACTCATGCATTCCTTTGCTTCATTCCAGATCATTTTGCTACCTCATAGCCGGCTTCAAATGCCTTTACGTTGATCTCTACGGTCTTGGGGGGGACGGTTTCGGATACCGTGCGGAGCCAGGTGTCTTTAGAGAATTCAAAGTGCTTTGCACCGAAGCCCAGCATGACGGAGTTGACCACGCGGCTGTTGCCCAGCTCGATGGCAATCTTCTCTGCGTCTACTGTATACAGGCGGTGGGTCTTTTCCAGCCCCTCCAGAATGCCTTTGGGATATTCCTTTGCACCGATCACTACGGTCATGGGGTCAATGCGACAGTCGCAGACCACCAGCACCCCATCGGGCTTCAGATAATGGGCATAACGCAGTGCCTCCAGTCGCTCGAATGCGATGATGACGTCTGCATCACCCACCTCTACCACAGGCTCCCATACCTTGTCACCGTAACGGACGAAGGTAACTACGCTACCGCCTCTCTGCGCCATGCCGTGAACCTCGGAGATCTTTACCTCGTGTCCCTCAGCCATAGCAGCCTTACCAATAATGCGGCTGGTCAGGAGGGTACCCTGACCGCCTACACCTACGATCATAATATTCTTTGTCATTTTATCTCACCACCGTTTCAATAGCACCGAACTTGCACCAGCTCTGGCACAGGCCACAGCCGTTACACATGGTCGGGTTGATCTGGGGAATGCCGTCCTCGCCGCGGGTGATGGCGGGGCAGCCGATCTTCAGGCACTGTCCGCACTTCTTGCAGGCCTCGGCATTCACACGGCACAGGTTGGGGAACTTCTGTCCCTTTAGTAGGGCACAGGGTGCCTTGGCAATGATTACCGTCAGGCTATCCCTCTCCTTGGCTGCCTTCAGCTCTTTCTCCAGCTCTCGGGTATCAAAGGCGTTCACCTCGATCACCTGGGGCACGCCGATGGCACGGCACAGCTCTGCCAGGCAGATGGCGTAGGTGGGCTCACCCTTCAGGGTCTTACCCGTGGCGGCATGCTCCTGATGTCCCGTCATGCCCGTGGTACGGTTGTCTAAGATCATAACGGTGCCTGCGGTCTTGTTATAGACCATATTGATCAGGGAGTTTACGCCGGTATGCAGGAAGGTGGAGTCACCGATGACTGCCACGAAATCCTTGGCGAATTCACGACCCTTGGCACGGATCATACCGTGGTAGGCGGAAATGCTGGCACCCATACAAATGGTGGTGTCGATGACCCCCAGAGGTGCTACGGCACCCAGAGTGTAGCAGCCGATATCTCCTGGCGCATGGAGATACAGCTTATTCAGCACGGAGAATACGCT
>JAZORW010000059.1:0-2143 GCA_045656805.1 Eubacteriales bacterium
CCCCTTTGGCCGCTCGGGAATTCCCCCATAATGGTTCCCTGTCTTGGCACTTGCAAAGTATACCACAGTTTTGGGACAATGTCAACTCATTTTGTGAAAAAGTTTACTTTTCTCCTATGAAATAACTCTCCTCTCCCCCCGGGTTTTCCTGTTACCCCTGACTTTTTGTGCTTCTTTTGTAATTATTGTACATAATTTAGCACGCTAAAGTGATAAATTGTACACTTTGCCAGTTTAATTCGCTAAAGTGTTAGAGTATAATAGATATAAACAAAACAAATGACACTTCTGTCAGGAAATGGAGCCCCTATGAGTGACCGTCGTACCTTGAAGGAACTGAGAAAACAGCTCTTTACCTTTTTGGCAACTCTGGACACCCCCGAAAAGATGGAGCAGGCGTTCTGCGACCTATGCACCGATAACGAGCTGGACTATATGGCACAAAGAATTGAGAGTGCCAGACTGCTCTTGGAGGGTGCCACCTATCAGTCTGTAACTGAGCAGGTAAACGTATCCTCTGCCACCCTCAGCCGTGTCAGCAGATGCATCAAATACGGAAACGGTGGCTACCGCGATCTTCTCTCCGACTTTCTAAAGGAGGAAAATGAGTGATGGCGGCATGTTTCGAAAATGAGGATATCCTGTCCCGTAAGCTGACCGCCCTATACGAGGGGGCCGGCTATTCTGCCTATAAGGTAAGAAAGTTTGAGGAATATTCCCTGTATATTGACAATCGGAACTTCCTCTCCGACCAGCATATCATCACCTTCACCGATAACCGTGGCAGACTCCTGGCACTGAAGCCCGATATTACCCTGTCTATTATGAAAAACCAGCAGATCTCCCAAAGCAGCTGTGAAAAGCTGTATTACAGGGAATCTGTCTACCGCTTTGATAAGCATGCAGGGGAATACCGTGAGATCGACCAGATAGGCCTGGAGGTCATTGGGCAGGTGGGGCTGTGTGCCACCCTGGAGGTGTTGCAGCTTGCCCTGGACTCTCTCTCTATCATCTCCCCTGAGGGTCGCCTGGCCATTTCCCACATGGGCCTGATCAACGCCATCATGCAGGGCTGTGCCCTGACTGAAAACGACCGTGAGGACGCCCTGGTTGCCCTGAAGAATAAGAGCAGACACGAACTGTCTCTCATTCTTGAAAAGGCAGGGGTGTGCGAAGAAAAGAAGGCGGCTGTTCTGGGTCTTTTGTCCGTACATACCCCCACTGCCCTCCAAGACACCCTGAAGGATATGGGTGTAACCGACTACTGCCGGGAGCTGCTGGATCTATTCGGGATGCTGAAGGAGCTGGGCTACGAGAATCGCATCTGCTTTGACTTCTCCGTGACCCAAAAGACTGAGTATTATAACGGACTGGTGTTCCTGGGCTTTGTGCCCGGACTTTCCAGGCCCGTCTTGTCGGGTGGACGGTACGACACTCTGGCAAAGAAATTCCACCCCGGGTGCGGTGCCATCGGATTTGCTGTATATACCGACGAGCTTCTGTACCACGCTGCAAAAGAAGCACTGGACGTAGAGGTGCTGCTGATCGCACCTGAGGAAAAATCCACCCAGGCACTGTCCGAGGCAGCAAGACTGCGGGGTGAGGGCAACCGTGTCCGTGTAGAGGCTGCACCCCCCAGGGGACTACGCTACGGAAAGCTCATTGAGCTGTAAGGAGAAACCTATGCTGAATATTGCATTACCGAAGGGTCGCCTGGGCGGCAAGGTTTACCGCCTGCTGGAGGCCCTGGGCTACCGCTGTGACTCCCTGATGGATGAGTCCTGCCGTAAGCTGGTATTTGAAAATGCCGAGTCCGGCGTCCGCTATTTTATGGTGAAGCCCTCTGACGTGGCTATTTACGTGGAAAAGGGTGCCGCCGACATTGGTGTGGTGGGTAAGGATATCTTGCTGGAAAGCCAGCCTGAGGTGTATGAGCTGATGGACCTGGGCTTTGGCAAATGCCGTATGGCTGTGGCTGCCCCCGAGGGCTTCCGCTATGATCCCACACGCCCCCTGCGTGTAGCAACCAAATTCCCCCACATCGCCCGTACCTACTTTGAAAAGACCAACCGTGAGATCGAAACCATAAAGCTGTACGGCTCTATCGAGCTGGCACCCCTTTTGGGCATCTCCGACGTGATTG
>JAZORW010000060.1:0-2078 GCA_045656805.1 Eubacteriales bacterium
CCATTGCCGCAGGAAAGGAGCTTTCCTTCTATGAAGACATACTGGGAGAGGGCACTGCCGTTGTGCGTGTGATGCCCAACCTGTGTGCTAAGGTAGGGGGGGCTGCCTCCTCCGTGTGTGGCGGTAAATACGCCTCCGAGGAGCAGGTAGAGGCAGTTTGCAGTCTCTTCTCCACCGTGGGGCAGGTGTTCCGTCTGCCTGAGGAGCAGTTCTCACTTTTCACTGCATTATCGGGCTCCTCCGTGGCATTTGCCTTCTTATATATGGATGCCATCGCTCAGGCAGGCGTGGATCGGGGCATTGACCCCGAGGAGGCAGTGCATATCTCTGCCGCTGTGGCAGCGGGCGCTGCCAAGATGGTGTCGGAGAGTGGCATTCCCCCGAAAACCCTTGCTAAAATGGTATGCTCTCCCGGGGGTACTACCATCGAGGGCGTTGCGTCCCTTGAAAAGGATGATTTCATGGGTGCCGTGGATCGGGCGGTAGAGGCCGTAATCCAAAAAGATAAAAAAATGCGATAACCCAAGGGACGCCCTGCGTACCCTTTAACCAAGGGGTGCTGCGGCACCCCTTTCTTTTATTTTTATAAAAGAAAAATGCGGTTTTTCGGTTGACTTTTTCGTAGAATGTGCTAAAATAAATTCGTAAAAATAAAGAAGGAGCCTGAAAATGGCAAGAGAAGTTTTCCGCGGTGGCACCCTTTTGTCACCCCTGCCCCCCGCCCTGGTAACGGTGGGAGATGCAGAAAAGAACAATATTATTACGGTGGCCTGGACGGGCATTTTATGCTCTAACCCCCCTGTGACCTACATTTCCGTCAGACCCACACGGTATTCCCACTCTTTTCTTGGTGTGGGAGCTGAGTTTGTGATCCATCTGCCCTCTGCCTCTCAGGCAAAAAAGGTGGACTACTGCGGTATCTACACGGGGGCAAAGGTGAATAAGGCAGAGAAATGCGGCTTCACCCTGATTCCCTCCACCCGGGTAGCCACCCCCACCATTTCAGACTGCCCTCTGGCATTGGAATGCCGTGTGACCCAGGTGATTCCCCTGGGCAGCCACGATATGTTTATGGCTGATATTCTGGCAGTCACCGCAGACGACAGCCTGATGGACGAGGCAGGGAAGCTCCATATGGAGCGGGCAGAGCTGTGTGCCTACTGCCACGGTGAATATTACGCCCTGGGGCGTCGTCTGGGAAAATTCGGTTTTTCTGCCGCCCGCCGCGGTGGTAAACAAAAAAGCAAGGGAGGAAAGAAATGATGGATATGCTATCTCCTGTCGGGGCCAGACTGCTGGAGGCTGTTTCCCGCAGATATTCCTCTGACGCCGCCTTTGAGCGTGCCGCAGGGCTTCCCCCTAAAACCGTCAGCAACTGGCGTCGTGGCAGAAGCACCTCGTATATGAAGCTGCTCCCCGACCTATGCCGCACCCTGGGGGTAAAGCCCGAGGAGGTCTTAACAGGGGAGGAGGGAGACGGCTCACCCGTTACCCGTGAGGAGGCAATTCTTTTGGAGGCATTCCGCCAGACGGCGGACCTGTCTCCCGCTGAAAGAGCCAGCCTGCTACAAACCCTACTTTCTATGATCCGTCTGTCTCTTGGAGGTGTAAGATGATACGCAGATTTTTGAAATATTACCGCCCCTATATCGGGGAATTTATCCGTGACCTGCTTGCAGCCGCCGTGGTGGCAGGGTGCAATCTGGGGCTTCCTATGGTGACCCGTGCCATTTTGAATACCTACATAGACGATAAAAATCTAAAGATGGTTTTGATTCTGGGCGGAGCCCTGCTGATCGCCTATTTGGTAAAGGTGTTCTGTAACCGCTTTATGGCGTATCAGGGACACGTGACGGGAGCCAAGATCCAGGCGGATATGCGTCGGGATCTGTTCTCCAAGATGCAGCACCTGACCTGTACCTTCTTTGATAATAACAAGACGGGTGCCCTGATGTCCCGTATGACCAACGACCTGTTCGACGTGGCAGAGCTGGCACACCACGGCCCCGAGGATCTGATCATCTCGGTGGTGCAGTTTGGCGGTGCCATCGTGATCATGGCATCCATTAACCTGCCCC
>JAZORW010000061.1:0-1264 GCA_045656805.1 Eubacteriales bacterium
TCGCCGCTGCGGGAGAGATAATCCTGATACTCCGCAGAAGCCTGGGCCTTAGAGGTGACAGGCACATAGCCCTCGGTACAGGCATAGCCGATCTGCACCTGGTTGGTCAGAAGAAACTGGGCGAAAAGCCAGGATGCCAGAACCTCCTGGGGATCCTCTTTATTGAACACGCACACCGAAGGACCCTGGGAGATCATTTGGGGATTCTCCGGATCAAACTGAGGCACAGTCATAACCTCCGTCTCAAAATGCGCCAGCTTGTCCTCCGCAATATCCACCAGAGGCGCGTTGGTTCCCATCCAGGTAGCGCCTGCTGTGGAGTCCACCGCAAAGATACATTGACCGGCATTCAGGAAGTTGGCAGGATAGCTGGAGATCTTGAAGGTGGAAAAGGCCCCGGTCCGGGCATGCTCCGCCACAGTGGACAGAAGCTCCCCGGTGGTATCGTTGAACAGGAGGATCTCTCCCTCCTGGGTGGAGAAGCCGCTATTGAGCTGCCGGGTCATCTGGATCATCATATTATCCGTGGATTTATAGATAAAGGGGATCAGGATCTTCTGTCCGTTGAGGAGGAAATTCCCCTCCCCGTCCTTGGCCATAGCTGCCTCGGAGACCTCCCACACAAAGTCCCAGGTCAGCACCTCCGGCAGCTGAAAACCCAGGGCCTCTACAAAGTCGCGGTTTACATAACATGCCTCTGTAGAGCGCATATAGGGGATAGCATAGTGCTTTCCGTTGAATCCGCATTCCTTCAGGAACTGGGGAATGATCTCCTCCCGGTCAGGGCCGTCATACCTCAGCTCACTGCCCCCCAGGCCGTATTTCTCATTTTCAAACAGCCCATCCAGCTCCACAACACTGTTGGTGCCGGTGAGATAGGTGGCAATATGGTCCGGGTAGGTGATGCAGACATTGGGGGTCGTATTTGTAGAGATATTGGTAATTACATCATTATAGATTCTGCTGTAATCGGTGTACAGCCGGAGGTTCACCGTGATATTGGGGTACAGTGCCTGGAAATCCGAAATGGCCTGCTTGTAGATATTCACCTGGGTCTGGTTGGTATCATTTTTTGCCCAGAAGGTGATCTCGTACTGCCGGGTGGTATCAAAGCTCTCCGGAACTTCAAAGGGGTCCAATCCCCTTGCGCCGTGGCAGCCCGCCAGGGGCAGCACCGCAGCCAGCAGAAGCAGACAGACAAGGCATTTTTTCAGCATTTTCATCCCTTGGTGCCTCCTCTCGATACGCCCTCCATGATCTTCTT
>JAZORW010000062.1:0-4236 GCA_045656805.1 Eubacteriales bacterium
AAAGCTCCGCTTCCCCCAAAAAGCCCACCGCACAGAAGAGCGGCTCCCGCCGCCCCTCCCCCAAGGGCAGTCCCCAGAACCAAAAGGCAAAGGGAAATCAGACTCCCCTGCGGGTGATTCCTCTCGGTGGTCTTGGGGAAATCGGTAAGAACCTGACGGTTCTGGAATACGGGGAGAGCATCCTGCTGATCGACGCAGGCGTGGCATTCCCCGACGGAGATATGCTGGGTGTGGATCTGGTGATCCCCGATATTTCCTATCTGACTAAAAATGCCCATAAGGTCAAGGGCATTCTCATTACCCACGGACACGAGGACCATATAGGAGGGGTGCCTTATATACTAAAGGAACTCCCCATGCCTGTCTACTGTACTCGCCTGACCGCAGGGATCCTAAAAAACAAGCTGTCTGAATTCCACCTGCCCACCCGCCCCGAGATCCATGAGGTGTCTGCCGGGGATAAGGTGCGGCTGGGGGTATTTGAGTGCGAGTTCGTACACGTAAACCACTCGATTCCAGACGCCTGCGCCCTGTCTATCCGCACCCCCGTGGGTATGGTATTCCACACAGGAGACTTTAAGCTGGATACCACCCCCATCGACGGCCGTATGATGGACGTGACCCGTATCGGGGAGATCGGTAACGCAGGGGTACTGCTGATGATGGGTGAATCCACCAACGCAGAGCGACCCGGCTACACCCCCTCTGAGAAGGCGGTGGGAGCCTCTCTTGAGACCCTGTTTAGCCGCCACGCAGATAAGCGGGTCATCGTGGCTACCTTCTCCTCCAACGTACACCGTGTACAGCAGATCATCGACGCCGCCGTCCGCCATCGCCGTAAGGTGGCTATCATGGGCCGCAGTATGGTGAATATCGTGGGTGCCGCCACAGAGCTGGGCTATATGCACGTGCCCGAGGGGACCCTCGTAGATATTGGCGAGATCAAGCGGTTCCGCCCCGCCCAGCTATGCCTGATCACTACGGGTAGCCAGGGAGAGCCCATGTCTGCCCTGTACCGCATGGCATTTGGAGAGCATGATAAGGTGAAGCTCACCTCCTCCGATATGGTGGTGCTGTCCTCCCATCCCATCCCCGGCAACGAAAAGCTGGTGGGAAAGATTATCAACACCCTGACCAAAAACGGGGTAGGTGTATTCAACACGGGGGCAGTGGACGTCCACGTTTCCGGCCACGCCTGCCAGGAAGAGCTAAAGCTGATGCTGGCACTGGTACGCCCCAAATTCTTTATGCCCGTTCACGGGGAAAGCCGCCATCTGGCGGCCCACAGAGAGCTGGCACTGCAAATGGGCATCCCCGCCCACAATATCCTCATCGGGGATATTGGTAAGGTGGTAGAGGTGGGCCGCGGTGGCATCCGTTCTGCCGGCACCGTGCCCTCCGGCCAGGTGCTGATCGACGGCTCTGGTGGAGACGTAGGCGGCGTGGTGCTGCGAGAGAGAAAGACCCTGGCAGAGGATGGCATGGTCACCGTGGTGTGCGCTGTCAATAGCTATGATGGAGACCTTTTGTCTCCCCCCGAGATCGTCACCCGTGGCTTTGTGTTCCACAAGGATGCAGAGAAGCTGCTGGAGGGTGCCAAACAGATCGCGGCACGGGACGTGGATAGAGAGATCCGCCGTCGCCGCCCCGATATGGAAAGCCTGCAGCATACCCTGAAGGAAGATCTGCAAAAGTACTTCTTCCGCCAGACCAAGCGCAGACCTATGATCATCCCCGTGATTCTTGATACCTGAGGGCGGTAGATTTCGGCATAAACGTAAATAAAAAAAGAGGAGTTTATACCTGAAAAGGTGTGATTTCCTCTTTTGTTTTCCACTCGGGCTGTCGAAAAATTTAAGGTTGAAAAACTGCCGTTTTTCTTCCGTCGGATTATATTTTTTTATTTACTATCACCGCTCGCTCCCTCTCGGAGTACGCTCGTACACCTTCGGGTCGCGATCGGCAATTTCTGCTCGAAATCTCCTCGCCCTTTGGAAGGAGTTCTATCTTTACAAAGGAAAAAAACTGAAATTAGTGAGATGCCTTCGGGGCGAGAACGGTAATTTCTGCTGGAAATTCCCGCGTGCTCAGGAGAATTCTATCGTTGCAGAGGGATAAAACCAAAATTGAAAAACAAAGAGTGGCACCCGGGGGTGTCACTCTTTTTAGGTTTGTGATGGATTACTTCGCAACCTCGACGGAGAGGGTCACGGTTTCACCGTTGATGTTCCACTCACGGCTGTGGGCAAAGGTGTCGCCCACGGTCAGGGTGTCTGCCAGGGTGTCGGCGGAGATGGTGGCGGCGTTTCTCTGTGCCAGGGCCTCCATGGCAGGGTTTCCGCTCACACCCAGACGGATGTGGTCGGTGACCTCAAAGCCAGCCTCTTTGCGCATGGTCTGCACCTTGGATACCAGCTCACGCACGTTGCCCTCCTCGATCAGAGCCTCGGTGAGGGTGGTGTCCAGTACCACTGCCACGCCCTTATCCTCCACGGTGGCGTAGCCTGCCTTCTGGGCGGTGGAGATCAGCAGATCCTCCTTCGTCAGGGTCAGGGTGGAGCCGTCAGATGCGGTCAGGGTCAGGCATCCCTCTGCCTCCAGGGCGTCCATGGCGGCGTTGCCGTCCAGGCCTGCCAGATAGGCACCGATCTCCTTTAGATACTTGCCGTACTTGGGACCCAGGGTCTTCAGCTGAGGCTTAAAGGTATAGGTGGCGAAGTCGCGGATGGTGTCAACGAAGGAAACCTCCTTCACGTTCAGCTCCTCTGCGATGATCTCACACCAGAAGGAGTCCAGGGCAAAGTCGGCGCGGATATACATGCTTGCCAGAGGCTGACGGGTCTTCACAGCGGCGGCGTTACGGCAGCTGCGTCCCAGCACCACGGCGGACAGCAGATGCTCCATATTCTCCTCTAAGGTGGGGTCGATCAGCTGCTCATTGCATTCAGGGAATGCACACAGATGCACGGAGATGGGGGCGGTCTTATCCAGCCCAGCCACCAGGTTGCGGTAGATCTGCTCACAGAGGAAGGGCAGCATGGGTGCCGCCACCTTTGCCACCGTCACCAGGGCGGTGTGCAGGGTCATATAGGCGTTGATCTTATCCTGGGGCATACCGCTGACCCAGTATCTCTCACGGCTGCGGCGTACGTACCAGTTGGACAGCTCGTCTACGAATGCCTCCAGGGCTCTGGCGGTCTCGGGGATCTTATAGCTTTCCAGGCAGGTGTCTACCTCCTTCACCAGGGTGTTCAGGCGGGAGAGCAGCCACTTATCCATCACAGACAGCTTGTCATACTCAAGAGAATACTTGGTGGGGTCAAAGCCGTCGATGGAGGCATACAGCACGTAGAAGGAATAGGTATTCCACAGGGTGCCCATAAAGCCACGCTGACCCTCTACCACTGCATCCTCATAGAAGCGGTTAGGCAGCCAGGGGGCGGAATTGGAATAGAAATACCAGCGGATGGCATCGGCACCGTACTTTTCCAGTGCCTCGAAGGGATCTACGGCGTTGCCCTTAGACTTAGACATCTTCTGTCCGTTCTTATCCTGTACGTGACCCAGAACGATAACGTTGCGGTAGGGGGCACAGTCAAAGAGCAGGGTGGAGATGGCCATCAGGGAATAGAACCAGCCACGGGTCTGGTCCACTGCCTCAGAGATAAAGTCGGCAGGGAACTGGCTCTCGAACAGGTCCTTATTTTCAAAGGGATAGTGATGCTGGGCGAAGGGCATAGAGCCGGAGTCAAACCAGCAGTCGATGACCTCGCTGACACGCTTCATTTCCCCGCCACACTCGGGGCAGGTGATGGTAACGGCGTCAATGTAGGGGCGGTGCAGCTCGATATCCTCAGGGCAATTTTTCGACATGCTCTTCAGCTCTTCAATAGAGCCCACGCAGTGCTTATGTCCGCAGCTGCATTCCCAGATGTTCAGGGGGGTGCCCCAATAACGGTTACGGGAAATGCCCCAATCCTGCACGTTTGCCAGCCAGTCGCCAAAGCGGCCACGGCCGATGCTCTCGGGGATCCAGTTAACGGTATTATTATTGCGAATGAGGTTTTCTCTCACGGCAGTCATCTTGACAAACCAGGAGTCACACGCATAGTAGATGAGAGGGGTATCGCAACGCCAGCAGTGGGGATACCCATGCTCAAACTTGGGGGGGGAGAACAGAAGTCCTCTCTCGTCCAGGTCTGTGAGGATCAGGGGGTCTGCCTGCTTTACAAAGGT
>JAZORW010000063.1:0-6549 GCA_045656805.1 Eubacteriales bacterium
ATGAAGCGAACAACCGCCTCCTCTTCGGGGCGTACCACCAGGACGATCTCGTCAATATATCGGCAGGCGTCAAAGGCCAGCACGGTGTGTATAAACACAGGCTTCCCCAGTATCTGCATCAGTTGCTTAGGCATAGAGCTACCCATGCGACTCCCCATACCGCCGGCCAGGATCACTGCAGCAGTTTTTTCACGGGGAAACACACGCTTTAAATGTAGCAGGGTATTTAGCCGTTGTATCAGCTTCATAGCATCTCCTATTTGATATGGTCTACGAAAAAGGCAGTTATGGTCTGTCGGACACCGCCGGCCACCAAATTAGGGGCAGAAAGCACCACACCGTCACCGGACAGCAGGTGACTGACCGTGGTCTCACGGATATCAGAACGGAAGATAATTTCACCGGACGAGAGAACAATCAGCTGTCCGTCATGCACCGCAGTAGAGCCTCCTCTGCCAAGAACGATCTCCTCCCCCGTATCTCGGGTGGTAACGTATCGAATGATCTTGCCGTGAAGAGCCATTGCCCGTGCTTCATTTTCTCGATTTTTCTTTCCTCGGGAAAAGAGCTTCACCTTAAATTTCTTCCTATCATATATATTTTTCCTTTTTATTGTACCACTTTTTCGCAAAAAAAGAAAGTAGTATTCAAATTTTTCTCCCTCGCCTCGCCCATTTTGGCGTTTGTGAATTTTATTGTGCATTTTGCATACATTTCGACGCAAAAATTCTATGTAATTTACTAGGTGGAATTCTAAAAAACACTTGCAAAACACCGTGTTTTCCTATATAATTTAACCATAGTGGTGCAAAATGGTGCAAAATGGTGCAAAATTACACCGCTAAGAAACCTGGATGTATCAAAAGGGAAAGGAGGGGCAAATATGTTGTTCGTAGGCCAGTCGAAGCATACCCTGGATTCTAAGAACCGCATTTTCATACCTGCGAAGTATAAGTCGCTCTTAGGCGATACCTTCTACATCGCACCTAAAATGAATAAGCCCTGCCTTGGCATCTACACCCAGGAGGCGATGGAAGAGATCTCTGAGAAGATCACCGCCATGCCTGACTCTGTGGTGGCACAAATGAAGGCATTCTACTTCCCCTACATCTCCCTGGTTACCCTGGACGCCAACGGCCGTGTTATGATCAACAACGATCTGATCCAAAGAGTAGACCTCGCCCGTGACGTGGTCATCGTCGGTACCGGCGACCATCTGCAGATCTGGTCTGAGGATGCATGGCAGAATGAAATGAACAATCTCAATATGGATGAGATCAGAAGCCAGCTGGCTTCCATAGGCCTATAAGATGGAAGACATTCAGTTTTCCCACGTATCCGTGCTTCTTCACGAGTGTATCGAAGCCCTGAACATTCAGGACAACCGCACTTACGTAGATTGCACCACAGGCGGCGGTGGGCACAGCTTAGAGATTGCAAAACGCCTCCCCCCCTCCTCCAGACTCATTTGCCTTGACAGAGACCCTGACGCACTCAGAGCTGCCAAGGAGCGTCTGAAGGACTATCTCCCCAAGATCACCTTCTGCCACACCAATTACGGTAGACTCGGTCAGGTGCTACAAGAGCTGAAGATCGACAATTTAGGCGGCGTGCTCGCCGACCTGGGTTGCTCCTCTTACCAGTTAGATACCCCCGAGCGTGGCTTCTCCTATATGCACGATGCCCCACTGGACATGAGAATGGATGCATCGGACGATGAAGGTCTGACAGCTTACCAGGTAGTAAACACCTACTCTTCTGACAGACTGAAGAAAATCCTGTATGACTACAGCGAAGAAAAATTCGCCCCCCGCATCGCCTCCGCAATCGTAGAAGCAAGAAAGACAGCCCCCATCGAAACTACCTCTCAGCTGGCTGAGATCATAAAAGGTGCCATCCCCACCGCCGCAAGGCAAGGGGGACACCATCCCGCAAAGAGATCCTTCCAGGCGATCCGAATCGAAGTAAACGGAGAGCTAAACACCATCACCCCCGTGATCAAAGACGCTGTGTCCCACATGGTCACAGGCGGTAGAGTGGCTCTCATCTCCTTCCACTCACTGGAGGATAGGATTATTAAGGAAGGACTTGCCGAGCTGGCGAAGGGATGCACCTGCCCCAGACACCTACCTGTATGTGTATGTGGCAACACCCCAAAGGTTAAAATTCTTACAAAGAAACCTCTGCTTCCCTCAGACGCTGAGCTGGAAGCCAACCCCCGCTCACGAAGTGCTAAGCTACGTGTAGCAGAAAAACTATAACAGTTAAGGAGCAAAACAATGAGACAGGCAATGATGGCAAACGATACCATGGCAAATCAAAATCCCCTGTACAAGAAGATGTGTAGTCGCTTTCTTTGCAGCGGTAACGTAACTGTTGGCGAGATCATGCTACGTAATGCAGACCGCACTTCCACCGTTACCCCCATTCAGGAGACCCCTTGCGTACAGTCTGCCGTTGTCGTAGCACCTAAGGCTAAGAAGATATCCGTCAAATGCGAAATGCCCGAATTTTTAAAGCGTCGCAGCGTGGTGATGTTCTGCACCATCTTCGCTTGCGTAGCCCTTCTGCTCGCCTTTATCATTCCTTTTGCTGTAAATACCCCCTTCACCGCAGACACTGTGAATGCACAGCCTCTGGGTGAGACTGTTCCCCACTTCACTCAGACTCACTTCCAGGAAGAGTCCGCTCCTACCTCTTCCTTTGATAACGTGATGGATGCACTGAACAGCTTTTCTGCCAGTTAAGCATATCCACCCAAAACCACTAATAAACTTGTATAGCGGTAGATAGAGAATATCTGCCGCTATATCTCATTTTCAGGCGGTGGTTATGCATTCTATCTTTAAAACTCGCCCGGCTGTGGCCTCAAGCACGAGAAGACGCACCTTGCTTCTCTTTGGGGCCTTTTTTGTATGCCTGGGATTTTTGCTGTCACACATCCTCACCATGCAGCTTTTTTCCTACGAATACTATCAGAGCAAGGTGCTGGACCAGATCACCACCACTGCAACTCTGCGTGCCACCAGAGGCACCGTTTACGACGCAAATGGCAATGTCCTGGCAGAGAGCGTTACTGAATGGAGAGTATTCCTCTCCCCTGTTGACATTTTGGAGCAAAGCAAAAAAACGGGCACCGACTACGCCACCCTCATTTCAGAATTGCTCGCCCCCATTCTCGGCCTAGAGCCATCCTACATTCTTACCCGTGCCAAGAAAAGCACCGTTATTGATGCTACGCTGGCAAAGGGACTGGACGAAGGAACCTACCGTCAGGTAATCGAGGTAGTAAACGCCCATAACCTGGGAGATATGGTACATACAGAGGCCTACTCCTCCAGATATTATCCGGGGGGAGAATTTCTGTGCCACGTGCTGGGTTTTACGGGCACCGATCAGCAGGGGCTCTTTGGGCTGGAATACCAATATAACAGCGCCCTGACCGGAAAAGACGGCTACTATCTGTATGCAAAGGATGCCAACGGCAATGAAATGCCCGGGGAATACGTTAGCTACGTTCCCGCCACAGATGGGCAAAGCTTAGTCACCACCATTGACAGTTATTTGCAACAACAGCTGGAATATCAAATACAGGAGGCATGTGCCACCTACGGGGCACAAAACCGTGTGACCGGAGTGGTTATGAACGTAAACACAGGCGCCATACTTGCAATGGCAACCACCAACGGCTTTGACTGTAACGATCCCTACACCTTAGACGATTTATACCTTGCCCATTTAGCAAACTGCGGGTATGCCAAGGACTCGGCAGAATATAAGGCTCTGAAATCAGAGCTGCTCTACACCATGTGGTCAAACAAGGCGGTCAGTGAGCTATATGAGCCGGGCTCTACCTTTAAGATTTTTACCGCCTGCGTGGGGCTGGAAACAGGGGCGACTACTATGTCATCCAAATACAGCTGTAGCGGGGCTCTAAGTATTGGCGGATACAATATCTCCTGCCACAAAAAGGGCGGGCACGGATCAGGCTTTTCCTTTGCCTACGGGCTGCAAAACTCCTGCAACCCCACCATGATGACCGTGGCGGCTGCCATCGGTGCAGAGAAGTTTTATAAATACTATCAAGCATTCGGGTATTTAGAGAAAACCGGCATAGACCTCCCCAGCGAGGCAAAGGGGATCTTCCATTCCCCCACCGCCCTAGGCACCACAGAGCTGGCCACTGCCTCCTTCGGACAACGCTTTAAGGTCAGTATTATCCAACAGCTGACCATGGTTGCCTGTGCCGCTAACGGTGGGCGATTGGTTACCCCTTATGTAGTGGATCAAATAGTAGATTCTACGGGAACTGTCGTCTATCAGCACGAAACGGAAATAAAGAGGCAGGTAATATCCGAGGAAACCTCACGCCTGGTGGCAGAGTGTCTGGAGGCTGGGGTTTCAGGAAATGGCGGAGCCAAGAACGCCTACGTTGCAGGCTACAAAGTGGCAGCCAAGACTGGAACCAGCCAAAAATTCGATATTCTGGACGAAAACGGAAACTCTTATCTCCGTGTGGGTTCCTGCGTTGCTTTCGCCCCCTCCGACGATCCTGAGCTAGCCGTTATTATCGTGGTAGATGAGCCACAAAACGGCACCTACGGCAGCATGGTGGCAGCCCCCTATATTTCTGCTTTTTTAACAAACGCCCTCCCCTATCTGAAATATCAGGCATGCCCGGGAGAGGCAGAAACCTCTGTGACTCTGTCCGACTATATCGGGATTTCTAAAAAAGAAGCAACCAACAGCCTGAAAAAGCTGGGGCTGGATTACCGTGTAATAGGGAAAGGAGACACCGTCCTCTCCCAGGTGCCACACCCCGGGACAGAACTGAATCTAAAGTTAGGGTGTGTAATCCTATACACCGAGGAAGGACAGGAAGAATACGTAACTGTTCCAAAGGTAGTAGGACTGGATGCCCAGACTGCAAACACTCTCCTGCTTAACGCAGGGTTGAACATCCAGATTCTAGGGGTACAGAACTATTATTTAGGACAATCGGCGGTGGTGGTCTACCAAAGTGTAGAGAGCGGACTGAAGGTCAAGCGGGGCACTGCAATCGGCGTCACATTTTTGCATACAGACGATAAGGATTAAAGGTATGATAGCATCTCAGTTATTTCAGCACATCCCCCTCGGGGAAAATCAGGTGCTCCCCATGGTGGAATATACCCATATTGCACACAGAACAGAGCAAATTATACCGGGGAGCATTTACGTGCATCTTTATCCGGAAATCACATCGGACACTCTCCGTGAAATAGAAGATAGGCAGGCAATGCTATTGGTAATCGCAGAAGGCCTTTCTCTTCCCGACACTCCCATACAACACGTCAGGGTGAAATCCCCTCGCCTGGCCCTCTCCCATTTGTGGAGCAACCTGTGTGACAGACCCCAGGATCATATGAAAATGGTGGGCATTACCGGCACGAACGGGAAGACCTCCTGTGCAACGCTACTGGAATGGACCCTTCGGCAGGCAGGACGTAAAACCGCCCTGCTTGGTACTGCAGACTGCCTGATTTGTGGAAAAAACTATAAATGTGGGGAACATGGTCGTGACCGCCTAACCACCATGACTACCCCTGACCCCGACATACTCTATCCCTACCTGGCAGAGGCACGGGAACGTGGAGTGGAATATGTGGTAATGGAGGTTTCCTCCCACGCTCTCGCCCAGGAAAAAGTGGCACCTATTCAGTACACCGAGGCAATCTTCACCAACCTTACTCCCGAGCATTTGGATTTTCACCAAAATATGCAGGAATATGGCAAAACCAAAGAGCGCCTATTTCAAAACACCAAGCACGCCACCATAAACTGCGATGATGCCTTTGGTGAAGAGCTGGCTGGGCGTCTAAGGTGCCCCGTAACCACCTGCGGATGCGTCTGGGAGGGGGATGCACGTGCCACCCAGGTGGAATGCTCCATCGACGGAACCAGCTACTTTTTGCGGTATGGCAAGCTTTGCACTATCCTGCACCTGGAGCTATGCGGTGTATTCTCTGTCTATAATTCCATGCTGGCGGCTATTTCCGCCATTCATTTGGGGATTGCCCCCACCGTGGCTTTTCGTGCCTTAGAAAGCCATCGGGGCGTCAAGGGGAGAATGGAGCGTGTATCAGAGCCGGAGGACTCCATCCAAGTTTACATTGATTACGCCCATACAGAGGCCGCATTACGCCAGCTGCTGCACACGGTAAGGCATATCTGCCGTGGAAGGCTGTGGGTGGTATTCGGGTGCGGTGGAAACAGAGATAAATCAAAGCGTGCCCCCATGGGTAGGTGTGCCGCAGATTTGGCTGACTACACCGTCATTACCTCTGACAATCCACGCAAAGAAAATAGAGAAGAAATTATAGCAGACATTCTCGCAGGTCACAACCAGCCGAAGAAACGCACTGTGATCTACGACAGGCGTGAAGCCATTGGGTACGCAATTACTCACGCCCATAAGGGCGACGTGGTGTTACTGGTGGGCAAGGGGCACGAGGAATATGAGATCCTGGGAAATGAGCTACTCCCCTTTCACGAACGCGAAATTGTCAA
>JAZORW010000064.1:0-3594 GCA_045656805.1 Eubacteriales bacterium
CATATGGACTGGTTTGTAGATGGCGTGGAGGTCGCTGGAAAAGAAGGTCTTAGCACCTCTATGGGAGACATCGTTATGCATGTCTTTTCCAAGGGCGGACTGGTGGATATCCTGTACCTGGGCGTAAAGCTGGGTATTTATCCCTCCCTGATCTTCTTGGGTATCGGTGCAATGACCGACTTCTCTCCCCTGATTGCTAACCCCAAGAGCCTGCTGATGGGTGCAGGTGCACAGCTGGGCGTATTCGTCGCCTTCTTCGGCGCTCTCTTCTACTTTGCCCCCACCGAAGCTGCCTCTATCGGTATCATCGGCGGTGCAGACGGTCCCACGGCTATTCTGGTTACCAAAACTCTGTCTGCACACCTGCTGGGTCCCATTGCCATTGCCGCATATAGCTATATGGCTCTGATTCCTATGATTCAGCCCCCCTTCATGAAGCTGCTGACCACTAAGAAGGAAAGAGCCATTAAGATGCCCCCCTCCCTACGTCCCGTCAGCCGTCTTGAAAAGGTGGTATTCCCCATTCTGATTACCTTGGTTGTGGTTTTAATCGTCCCAGATGCCGCTCCTTTGGTTGGTTTCTTAATGCTAGGTAACCTACTGAACGTTTCTGGGGTTACCGACCGTCTTTCCAAGACCGCACAGAACGGTCTCATCAACGTGATCACTATCTTCCTGGGTGTGTCTGTAGGTGCCACTGCTTCTGCTGACAGATTTTTGAAGGCGGACACCCTGCTGATCATCGGTCTTGGTCTGGTTGCCTTCGCCATCTCCACCTGTGGTGGTCTGTTGGTTGGTAAGCTGCTTTGCCTGATCACCGGTGGCAAGATCAACCCCTTGATTGGTGCCGCAGGCGTATCTGCCGTGCCTATGGCTGCCCGTGTGGCACAGGACGTGGGTAGAAAGACCGACCCCACCAACTTCCTGCTGATGCACGCCATGGGCCCCAACGTAGCTGGCGTTATCGGCTCTGCCGTAGCGGCAGGCTTCCTGCTCAGCTGGTTCGGTTAATGTAATTGAAAGGAAACGAACATGTCTAAAATTTTGATCTGCGAGACCGCCCTGCGTGACTCTCATCAATCTTTGGCTGCCACCCGTATGACCACCGAGGAAATGCTTCCTATCCTGGAGGAAATGGACAAGGTTGGTTATCACTCCCTGGAGGCATGGGGCGGTGCAACCTTTGACTCTTGCCTCAGATTTTTGAACGAAGACCCCTGGCAGCGTCTGCGTGCCATTCGTGACAAAGTAAAAAACACGAAACTGCAAATGCTCTTCCGTGGACAGAACATCCTGGGATACCGTCACTATGCAGACGACGTAGTAGAATACTTCGTACAGAAGTCTATTGCCAACGGTATTGATATCATCCGTATTTTTGACGCTCTGAATGACAGACGCAATCTGGAAACCGCCATTCGTGCCACCATCCGTGAGGGTGGTCACGTACAGGCCGCTATCTCCTATACTACTTCCCCCTTCCACTCCAACGAGAAGTTTGCAGAGTATGCAAAGCAGCTGGAGGAAATGGGTGCCAACTCCATTTGTATCAAGGATATGGCAGGTCTTTTGAAGCCCTATGATGCCTATGATCTGGTTAAGAAGCTGAAGGAGGCTGTAAGCCTTCCCATCGAGCTGCATACCCACTACACCAGTGGCCTGGCATCCATGACCGTCCTGAAGGCTGTAGAAGCAGGTGTCGATATCGTAGACACCGCTATCTCTCCCCTGGCCATGGGTACCTCCCAGCCCCCCACGGAGCCTATCGTAGCGACTCTGGAGGGTACCGGATACGACACCGGTCTGGATCTGAAGCAGCTGGATAAGGTTTGCTCCTACTTTAACGGTGTGCGTGAGAAATATCTGGGCAACGGTCTCATCGACCCCAAGGTGCTTTCCGTCAACGTAAATGCCCTGATGTACCAGGTTCCCGGTGGTATGCTGTCTAACCTGATCTCTCAGCTGAAGCTGGCTGGTAAGTCCGATAAGCTGCAGGAGGTTCTCGAGGAGGTTCCCCGTGTCCGTGCTGATGCAGGCTATCCTCCTCTGGTTACCCCCTCCTCTCAGATCGTAGGCACCCAGGCAGTAAACAACGTTCTGTTTGGTGATAACGGTCGTTACAGCCGTGTAACCAAGGAATTCCGCGGTCTGGTGAGAGGCGAATACGGTCAGACCCCCTGTCCCATCGATCCCGAGTTCCGCAAAATGATTCTTGGCGATCTTACTCCCATCGATCATCGCCCTGCCGACGATCTCTCTCCTGAGCTTGACTCCCTGAGAGAGAAGGCAGCACCTTACCTCACCCAGGACGAGGACGTGCTTTCCCTGGCTCTCTTTGAGCAGGTAGCCGTCAAGTTCTTCGAGGAAAGAAAGCGTAAGATGTACGGCATTGACGGAAAGGCCGATGCCGATTTAGGTATTCACAGCGTATAAAAATTTAAAACCACCCGCTAATGGCGGGTGGTTTTCTTGTGCTTTTTTACCTTTTAGTTGTACTGGGAGAAGTCCTTTGCTGCCAGCATATACAGTGCAGCTGCCATAGCAAGACGCTGCTGTGCGTCTGTATAGCTGTCTTCCATAGTCGCAGAATGCAAGAAATTAGAGATGGAATACGTGCCCTCAATATCAAGGCCCGCAGTGTGAAATGACAGCGCCAGCTTGGTACTGATCATACCTGCGTGCAGATTTGTAACGACGATCATGCCGTCCACAGCTTCATATTCGTATGCAACTGTACCGAGAGAAACAGTCAGCCCTGTAACCTCTTCAGGCACGGAAAACACCAGATTTACGCAGGATTCCAGATAAGCTCCTACCCGTATGCCTGCGGCATTGATAAGGTCTGTATCTATATCCGACCGTACGTGGTTACCGTTATACTTAGCAATATGCGCCCCAAAATCCAGTTGTGCTTCCGTAGCGGCTTCAAAATCGTTCAGCACTTCTGATGTGCCGTCTACACATAGCTCTGCCGCATACATATACAGCACCAGCGCTGCGATAACCTGTCTACCGCTCTCAGAGATAATGGTGCTCCTGTTATACATACGTTGTGCGTAGATCAAGGGAGAATAGGTGATGTAGGCGTCGGACTTGTATTCAACTGCCACTCCGTCCACGGTCAGGGTTACTACCACGTGATAGTCACTGGGTTGGGACATCTGGATCGCAGCCCCTTTGCTTACGACAAATACGTAGTTGTTATCCACCACCTCTCCGCTCCAGGAGTCGGTACCGGAAATCACGTCTACCGACAAACGCACGTTTTCCTTATTTACGTTAGCTATTGATGCCAACTTAGCGGTAGAAAGCTTCAGGTTAAGCGTCATATCACCGCCCAGAGTCAGGTTTGCGGCGGTTAGCTTAAGTGCGTGAGTCAGAGGTTCAGGAACCTCGCCGTTCTGTACCCAGGGGGTGCAGTTATTTGTAACGGCATATGCATTCATGTGTGCCAGCACGGCGCCCTCCGTCAGCATGTCCATGGTCAGAGCGGGCAGTGCCTCGATAGTACCGGTGGCCGCTACACCAATTTCCTGGTTGGTGGTCTCGTCCCGATATGTATAAGAGGTATTATAGTGTGTAGGAAGGGTCGTA
>JAZORW010000065.1:0-1469 GCA_045656805.1 Eubacteriales bacterium
CACCCTGCTGCTTGCCTTTGAGGATATGCCCCTCAGCGATCTGGGGCAGTTCTGTGACTCCAGTGCCCTGTGCCGGCTGGAGCTGAAAGACGTTTTGTGTCAGCGGGGACGGCTGTCCGTGGCACTGGAGGGCACCGACTCTCCCATTCCCTATTTCATTTGGCTGACACTATTCGCCCCTGCCCACCGTGTGGACGGGGTGTACCCGATTTCTTAAAACCCGTATGAAAGTACCCAAAAAGGAGAACAGTATGTATACCTATTCTTACACCACCCGGGGCGTTTGCTCCCGCAGAATTCATATCACCCTGACCCAGGAGGGGGTCATCCACGAGGTTCGCTTCGAGGGTGGCTGCTCCGGCAATACCCAGGGGGTTGCCGCACTGGTACGCGGTATGACCGCCACTGAGGCGATCGAGAGGCTGAGGGGCATTCATTGCGGACCCAGAGACACCTCTTGCCCCGACCAGCTTTCCCACGCACTTTCCCAGGCCATAAGCGAAATGGCCTAAATTTCCAAGGAGGCACTTATGATAGGTTCTTATCGAGAGGAATATGAAAAATGGCTGAACTCCCCCTGCCTGACTGAGGCAGAAAAGCGGGAGATCCTCTCAATCGGTGGAGACGAGGAGCTGATGAAGCTTCGCTTCGGGCTGGAAATGGACTTCGGCACCGCGGGCCTGCGCTCTACCATGTATATGGGCCCCGGCTGTATGAACGTATACACCGTGGCACAGACCACCCAGGCAATGGCACAAATGATTTTGGACGGGGGGAACGGTCACCGCAGTGTGGTAGTTGCCTTTGATAGCCGAAATCATTCTGCCCGCTTTGCTCAGGTGGCAGCCTGCACCCTGGCAGGGAACGGCATTCACACCTACCTGTTTGACGAGCTGCGTCCCACCCCCGAGCTGTCCTTTGCAGTGAGAGAGCTGGGCTGTATTGCAGGTATCAATATCACCGCATCCCACAACCCCAAGGAATATAACGGCTATAAGGCATACTGGGAGGACGGCGCACAGCTGCCCCCCGACCAGGCTAAGGCTGTGAAGGATGCACGGGATAAGATCGACGTGCTGACAGGGGCGAAGCAGGTATCCCTTGAGGAGGGGATCTCCTCCGGGCTGATCACCATGCTGGATCGCGCCTTTGACGAAAAGTATCTCGATGCAGTTGTGGGCACTGTAGTATATCCTCAGGTGATTGCCGACGTGGCGGATACCCTGAATATCGTTTATACCCCTCTCCACGGTGCGGGATACCGTCTGGTTCCCCAGGCACTGGAAAAGGCGGGGCTTCGCCACGTGCACGTTGTGCCCTCTCAGAGCCGGCCCGATGGAGATTTCCCCACCACCAAGAAGCCTAACCCTGAATATGCAGAGGTGTTTGAGCCCGGTATTCAGCTGGCAAATCAGGTGGGGGCAGACCTGGTCATTGCCACCGACCCTGACGCCGACCGTGTGGGCGTT
>JAZORW010000066.1:0-2844 GCA_045656805.1 Eubacteriales bacterium
GGATGGGGGGCGTAGGCGGGTATCTGATGCTCCGTGGGGCACGGGTGGGGTGTGCCCGAGGTCTGCTGTCCAACGAGGCGGGCTGCGGCACCTCTCCCCTGGCACACTTGACCGCCACCGGCACCTCCCCGGGTGGGCAGGGGGTGTGGGGGATCTTCGAGGTGTTTCTCGACACCGTGGTGGTCTGCTCTCTCACAGGGGTCGCCTGCCTGTGCGTCTGTCCTGAGGCAGAAGAGCCTATGGCATACGTGGTGGAGGTCTTTTCCTCTGTATTTGGGCAGGGGGTCGCCCCCTGGGTAGGGGGCGTGGTGGCTGTATTCGGCATCGCCACCATTCTCTCCTGGTCTCATTACGGCGTATCTTGTTTTTCCTATTTTCTAAAAAACAGTCAAGGTGGAGCCGTATACAGGTGGCTTTACCTATCCATTTACTGCCTTTTCGTGTTTTTTGGAGCTCTGATGCCTACTGGGGTGGTCTTCTCTCTGACAGACCTGCTGTTAGCCTTTATGACCCTGGTGAATTTGTGGGCGGTCATAAAAAAAGCAGACAGAGTGGTGACTCTGTCTGCCAAGGCAGGCTTTCTTACGCCTCAAAAACACGGATGTGTGCCTGGAGCTGCATGCCAAGAGCCCCCAGACGGCTGAGAGCATCCTCACACTCCCGCTCGGTGATGCAGGGGGTCAGGAGACACAGCTCCTCACCCTCGGTGGGAATGATCTCTGCGTTCTTCCAAACCAGGCTGACCTCGCTCTGCTCTACGCCCTGCAGGCACAGATAGTGACGGCAGCTGAAAAGGCTGAAGTCGGTGACGGGAGAAATCTCCTCCACCTGCCACTCCTGACGGTAGCCATCTCCGCGGAGGATAGCCAATACGTCTGCCGCTACGGCAGAGGCAGTGGGATGGGCACCTGCACCGCGGCCGTAGAACATCACGTCCCCGGCAAAGTTACAGGAAACCAAAATACCGTTGAATACGTCCTCAATGGCAGAGAGGGGGCTGTTCTTAGGCACTAAGAAGGGGGCGACCATGACGAAGGTGCCCTTGTCCTGCTGTACCATTCTGCCCAGCAGCTTTACGGTATAGCCCAGACGGTCTGCTACTGTCACGTCCCGCTGTCTGATGGCGGTAATGCCCTCGGTGTGCACCAGCTGGGGATTTACCCAGCGGCGGGTGGCAGTGGCTGCCAGAATACTGATCTTACGGCAGGCGTCAATGCCCTCAACGTCTGCGGCGGGATTTCTCTCTGCATATCCCTTTTCCTGTGCCTCGGTCAGTGCCGCCTCAAAGCTGGCACCGGCACGGAACATGCGGGTCAAAATATAATTGGTAGTACCGTTCAGAATACCCGAAATGCCGCTGATCACGTTCCCCGCCAGATCCTGGCAGAGGGGAGAGATCACAGGAATGGTACCGCCCACAGCCGCCTCAAACAGGTAGGTGACGCCCTTCTCCTTCGCCAGTGCCAGAAGCTCGGCACCGTAGGTGGCAACCAGCTCCTTATTGGAGGAAACCACGCTCTTTCCTGCCTCCAGGCAGGCACGGGTAAACTCATAGGCGGGGTGCAGACCGCCCATTACCTCGGCCACCACGGTGACCTGGGGGTCAGAGAGGATGTAGGAAATATCCTTCACGATCTTGTCCGCATCGGGACTGTCAGGCATATCTCGGATCTCCAAGGCATATTTCAGTGCCACCTCTTCCCCAAGGCGAGCGGAGATGGCAGAGCTATTCTCTCGGAAAAGGTCTGCGGTGCCCTGTCCGACTACGCCCAGACCCAAAATTGCAATATACTTCATTTGAACTCCAAATTTTTCCTAACTTTTTCAAAGTATTTTATCACACATCTAAGAAAAAATCAAGGGCTATCCGAATAAGAGAAAGGCAACGGGCACCTGTCCCGTTGCCTTTTTGTCACCCCTTAGCCCTCGTAGGCGATATCCTTACCCAGAGAAGCCGCGGCAGAGTCCCCCGTGATAAAGTCCATGGGGTCCACGTACTCACCGTTCACCTTCAGGGTAAAGTGGAGATGGGGCTCGTCGGAGAGCTCCAGCGTAGCACTCTCGCCCACACAGCCCAGAAGCTGTCCTGCTGTCACCGTGGTGCCCAGTTCTATACCCTCTGCCAGCTCTGCGCCCAGGTTGCTGTAGGTGGAGATAGCACCGCCTGTGTGACGGATGGTGATGGTCAGACCCAGCATCGGATCCTCGGAGATATTGGTGATGACACCGTCTGCCGCCGCCATGACCCCATCTCCCAGAGCACAGCTGATGTCAATGCCGCAGTGGGTACGCCAATCGTCTGTGGTGGCAGAGTATACCAGTGTCTCCGTATCGTGGCCCTTCGTGACCAGACCAACTGCGGGGGCAACGAATTCGGGCAATACCAGAGAGGGGTCTACCTCTGCACCCACCTGCATATCTCCCTCGCCCCGGGTCTTATCTCCTGTTGCCAGCAGAATCCCGCTGACAGCCACCCCTGCACACAGCACCACCGCCAGGGCAATGTACAGAAGACGACCCATATTCTTTTCTCGCTTGTTTTCCATGTTACAAAATTCCTTTCGCTTGATTGCATCCCTATTTTTGCCCTATACAGGAAAATTATGCACACAAAGTAAAACTTTTTCTCGCCCGCCACCCCTTCCCCTTTTCAAACCCACTCTTTTGTGGTATACTATAGTTTAAGTAAAACCTTGTAAAGGTAGGAGGGAATATGGAAGCAAAACAGAATACCTTTCAGCTAGTGGCTCCCTATTCCCCCACAGGGGATCAGCCCAAGGCGATCGATGAGCTCATAGAGGGCTTTTTGTCAGGGGAAAGATACCAGACCCTTTTGGGTGTTAC
>JAZORW010000067.1:0-5653 GCA_045656805.1 Eubacteriales bacterium
GGCGAGACCCCCGGCGGCGAGACCCCCGGCGGAGAAAATCAGGGTGGCGAGGTTGAGATCAACCTCGTATTCGACGATCTGACCCTAGACTATGACGGAGAAGAACATACGATCACAGCCTCGGATATTCCCGCAGGTGCCAAGGTTGTATATACCAACGCAGGCCCCTACGTGAACGCCGGTGAATATACCATCACCGTAACGGTAACTGTTGGTGAGAGAGAGGTCACCGAGACGGCGGTGCTGAAGATCAATAAGATCGATTTCCCCTCCACCATCACCTTTGATAATAAGAAGACGGTTTATACGGGAAGTGAAAAAACCATTGAGGTTTCTGGCGAATTGCCCCAGGGGACCCAGGTGCAATACAGCAACAACCGCGGAACCGCGGCGGGGGCATATCGTGCCAGTGTCACTTTGACCAACCCCAACTACAACCCCAAGACCTTAACCGCAACCTTAACCATATACGACGTTTTGAACGTGGCTAAAAACACCGTAGACGCGGTGCTGGACAGACCTGACCCCTGGTCCTTTATACCTGAGGCGTTCGGAAAAGAAAAGCTTGCCACCGACGCCGACGCCATTCTGGACTTCAGTGACTTTGTGAACGTGAGCGACATAGACAGGAAGTTTATGGGACAGCAAATGTACGTTCTGTGGGAAGGCGTATACGGCATGGATACCATGCTGGCTAAGTTTGATGCGGTATATGCCGTAGGGGAGACCATCGCCACCGTTTATCAGGCATTTATAAATGATAATCCCGATAATTATGGGGAATGGACAGGCACCGTCGCCGGATTTAACATTAAGATCGTGGTAGACGGAACCCAAAGCACCATGCTGGTGGGTAACAGCATCTTTGCTCTGGAGCTGTATGCGGACACTGCCAACAATATTAACCGCGGTAGAATCGAGATCGCCCAGGGCGGCATACTGAATTATGAGATGAGAGACAATTATCTCAAGTTCAACGTTGCACTGACCGTACAGGGCGTCCTGGCGATGAAGCAGGTGGAATTCGTCAGAAACGCCCAGGGTGTGGTATCGGGATATTTCTATGAATATGCAGGGGCACAGAGTGCTGCAATCAAGACCAGCGCTGTGATCGCATTCAATGAAGATTACGCTATCGTCGCCAGTGCCAAGAGAGAAAGCGAAGACCTGATCATTGATTGCTACGAGGAGGTGTATTCCTCCAGAACCGGAGAATTCCTTTCTGCCGAGGTCGTGGAAACCAACAAGCTGACAGACTTCGATACCTTCTGGGTGAATTTGTATGACGTACCCGGAATCAGCAGTGTAAAGGCTGTTCGAAACGACAAGACGTCGCTAAACGAAAACCTGCACGATATCTACGTAAACGGTTCAAGCAACATATTTAAGCCGATTAAGAATAAGCTTTTTGGCGTTGAAACCTCAAGAAAGTTTGATATTGAAATGAAGACGGTTTATTACGTAATCGCTACCGTTGAAAACGGAGAGACCGTCTACACGGTGCAGAAGACCGAGATTCCTATGCTGTTTGTACAAAAGAAGAACGTTGACGATTTCAGCAAGGATATTGTGAAGGAGAACACCTTCTCCACCACACCCACCCTGCCTTCTGCGAAGCTGCAGGTGGCTGAGACGAATTTCTCCGCTCTGAACAATTTGCTGACGGAGGTAAAAGGAAGTCTTACCTATGAAGAGCTGGTAAGCCAGCTGGGTACAAAGAACAGCTTCTTTCAGTAACACAAAAAAGCGTTAGCATCACGCTAACGCTTTTTCTTTTTGTTCCTTGCCAGAAGGGGTGAGGAAAGGGCATTTTACGAAGCAAATGGCCTACACAATTAAACGCCTTCTGAATTGGGAGGGGGAGCAACCGTATCTTTTCCTGAATGCTCTCGAAAAATATTTTTCATCCGTAAAGCCGCAAGCAAAACAAATTGCCTTGACGGATAGCTCATTTTCTTGCAAAAGCTCCAAGGCACGGCTCATTCGAAGCTGGTTTAAATACCGCTTGGGCGATACCCCGACGTATTTAGCAAATCCCCTTTGCAGGCTTGACACACTGACGGAGGCAGCAGCACACACGGTGGTAACGTCTATTTCGGGATCGCAAAAATTCCCATCGATATAGTGAACGCAGTCTGCAATTGCAGTATCGTCAATGGATACCTTCTGCTCGCCTTCTATCTTTTCCAGAATATCATAGATGATCGATTTTGCGGCATTGATACAATGCCGCTCATTCCACATCTCCTCCAACTGCTGAAAGCGGCTTTTTATGCGTGATGGACTATTCAGGCAGATGTTTTCCGTTTCAAAATAATTGCAATCCTCAAAATGAACCACAATGCTTTCACTGGCAGAATAGTGAACCTTATAGGGTGTGTTAGCCGGCAGGAACAGCACGTCTCCCGGCTTTGTGATTACGTGCCCGGAACTGATCTCAAAATCGCCCGTTCCGCTTAAACGGAAGGAAAGCGCCGCATACGGACGCCCCTTCACGTCAAAAAAACCGTCCTTGTGGGAAAAACGCCCCACCGTTAATATCCGAAAAGTAAGGTCATCACAGTTGTATATCATAGCTTATCACCTCGTTTTTATTATAAAACATTCTGACTAAAAAATCCACCTTTTTGAACAAGAAAGCAGTTTTCCATATCCAATATCAATGCTATAACATAAGAAATACCAAGCACGGAGGAATCCTTTATGATCTTTCATCCGCAAAACGTCACCGGGACAGAGGGAAAATTCACCTTTTCGGGTGAGGTTGAAGCGCTGGCGCATCCCTGCCTAAACAGGGCTGTTATAAAAGAATTTTGGCGTAATTTCAGTTTTCAGGCTTCTACTGTGAACGTCAGCGAGACCCATGACTATAGTTTCTCCGTTGGAAATGCAAAGCCCCTTCCCCTTGACGGTTGGGATTACAGCATCCATATAGAGAGCGACGGCGTTTGCGTCTGTGCCGAAAACGAGAAGGACCTGATACGCGGCTTTATGACCCTGCTTGACCGCTTTGTGGCGGTGGATGCCGACGGAACGCCGGCAATTGAAATAGGGTGCTGTCAGATCCGGGATAAGGCTATGATACCCAACAGAATGGTGCATTTTTGCATTTTCCCCGAAACGGAGCTTTGGGAGCTGCAAAGGTTTATCAGATTTTGCGGTGCGCTGAAATATACCCACGCGGTTCTGGAATTTTGGGGCATGCTGAAATATGACTGCATGAAGGAGCTGGGGTGGTCACACGCCTTTACAAAAGAGCAGATCAAGCCCATTATTCGAGAAGCAAATGATCTTGGGCTTGAGATCATTCCTATGTTCAATCACTGGGGACACGCCTCGTCGGGGCGGGAGATGCACGGAAAGCACGTGGTCCTGGACCAAAATCCCGCACTCCAGACCTATTTCAGTGAAGACGGCTGGTGCTGGGATATACGAAAGGCAAAGGTCAGAGACCTTATGCGCAGCATCCGTGCAGAGCTGATAGAGCTTTGCGGTGAGGGCAGCTATTTTCATATCGGGTGTGATGAAGCATACGGCTTTGCATTCACAGAAGAAAATATGGATCTCCTGTGCGACTACGTCAACGGGATCAGCGAGGATCTGAAGAAGCACGATCGAAGAGCGATCATGTGGGGCGATATGCTTTTGTACCGGTATGAGCATTATCATCCAACCAACAGATATGCGTGCAGCGCACCCACCCCCGAGGCTGAGGGGTATCTGCTGGGGCGGCTGTCCCGGGACGTTGTCATTGCCGACTGGCAATATGATGCCAAGGTAGCTCCAGTGGAGACCACCCAAGTGTTTACGCAGGCGGGATTTGACTGCATTTTGTGTCCCTGGGACAGGGGGATCGCCCAAACGAAATCAGCCATTTCCACAGTCCAGGACAAAGCGCTCATGGGCATGATGCATACGACCTGGCACACCCTGTCAAGCGGAATGCCCTTCGTTATGCTGGCGGCACGGGGCTTTGATCGGGTAGAGGGACACGGTTTTAACATAAAGCCCGCAGGCACCGCCGCGCTTCTTCGCAAGGTAATGCCCATAGACGGCGATTATGAAAAGGCGGGCTGGGGCAAAATAGAGGTGCATTGTAAATGGTAGTCTGCATATACCTTCTCATTGTCCTCGCTTCGGTGGCTCAATCGGCATCCACAAAGCTATTCAATCAAAAATCTGCACATTCCGAGGTGTTCAACGCAATAAAATCCTCTACCGCACTGGTTCTGTTCGCACTGATTGCTGTTTGGGGATTTACGTTTCATCTGCCCACTGTGCTGTTTGGTCTTTTGTATGGCACGTGTCTTTGCCTTTCCATGTATGCAGGGTATCAAGCCCTCTGCCGAGGGCCAATGGCACTGACGAGCATGCTGGTATCCTTTTCGGTTATCGTTCCGCTTATCTGGGGCATTACGGTAGGAAAGGAAACGCTGAAGGCAATTCAGTATCCTGCGTTGGCACTTTTGTTGGTTGCTCTGATACTGACAAATGCGGATAAGCTGAAGGTGAACAAAAGCAAACGCACCAATTTCGGCCTCTGGCTTTTGTTCGTCGGGATTACCTTTGCGTGCAACGGCACCTGTTCTATCCTGCAGAAGCAGCATCAAACGCTTTATCCCCAAGCATACAGCAAGGAATTTATGCTGTTTGCAATGCTTTTGTGCTCCGTCATCTTCTCAATAACGATGCTTAAAAAAATCCCCTTCAAGGAACTAAAAGAAGTCAAGGGGAAGCGCTACGGCGTATTATCCGGTGTGACAAACGGCATTGCAAATTTTCTGACCCTGGCACTTGTGGGACTGGAAAACGCATCGGTTTTGTTTCCGATCATTTCAGCAGGAACGATCCTCGCATCACTTTTCTGCGGAAGGCTGCTATTCAAAGAAAAACTGAAGGTGAACCATTATGTTGCACTTTTAGCGGGAATTGTTGCGGTTGTGCTTTTAAAGCTGTAACCATATTTGATATTTGAATTGCAAATCTTTTGATATTGATTCTTTTTCGCCGCGGTTTCTGTTCAGGCGGCACAACACAGAAAGAAGAGAAGGACACCCATCGCGGTGTCCTTTTCTTTTTTTCTTGCTACGGCTGTTTTCATCCGCCTCTGCAGCCTCTGTCCCACCCTATACCAATTTTTTTAAAAATTCTGCAAGGGTTGACCTTTTATGACAAGGGTGGTACAATGAAAGGGATAGAAAAATTAAAGAATAGGAGACTGAAATGGGCAAAAATCTTATCTATGACATCCATGACAGACCGAACTTTGGGAAGCTACTGGTCTTTGCTTTCCAGCAGGTTCTGGCTATCCTGGCGGCAACCATCCTTGTTCCCGCAATTATTGGAAACGGCATGAGCCAGTCCGCGGCACTGTTCGGTGCGGGCGTTGGTACTCTTATTTATCAGCTGTTCACCAAGTTCCGTAGCCCCGTTTTCCTTGGCTCTTCCTTCGCATTTATCGGCTCTATGCTGGCGGCCTTTGCAGGCGCTGCTTCCACCGCCGCAGGCTACACGGGTATTATCCTGGGTGCCATCTTTGCCGGACTGGTTTACGTTATAATCGCAGTGATCGTTAAGTTTGCAGGTGTTGCCTGGATCAATAAGCTGATGCCCGTGGTAGTCATCGGCCCCACCGTGGCACTGATCGGTCTTT
>JAZORW010000068.1:0-1372 GCA_045656805.1 Eubacteriales bacterium
AGGATCCCTCGGGACCTACTGCCACGTCGCAAACCTTGGATACACCCTTCTCGGTAGAAACGGTGTATGCACTTACGTTTACCTCACCGCCGCAGTCGAAGAAGCCGTTACGCTTCAGGATCTCGTCACCGTTTGCATTCAGCTTTCTAACAGGAGAATTCTTTGCTTCCTTAGATTTAATAGCGGACTGCTGTGCGGAATCCTCTACGTCAGCAACTACGAAGATGAAGTCACCGGACTTACCCTTCTGCAGGGCGATGTTGTCCAGGTTCAGGGGCTCCAGTGCCAGACCGGAGGACAGATCCTCATCGTCACGGAAGCGACGGAAAAACAGCTCCCAAACGGAGGGGGTAACAGACTGTGCACCGATAAAGCCGGTGAACTCGCCCTCGTCACTCATTACGATAACGCCCTGGTTAACTGCGTCAGAGATAACGAACAAACGGCCGAAGCGGTCTGCCGCACAGGCGGTGGGACGGAAGTCCGACTTCTCCATATAAGGAGTATCGGGTGCACTGACGGTCTTGTGATAAGTACCGTCCAGATTGAACATTACGATACGGCAGTTATAGGTATCGCAAACATACAGATACTCTGCCGTTGCGAACAGACCCGTGACGTTGTTGAAGCTGTCGTCCCTGCGGGCGTCAGAGTCAAAGGTCTTGATGATGTACTGAACACGGTAGTCCTGGTTCAGTGCGATCACACGGTTCTGCTTCTGGTCAGACAGATATACCCAGCCACGCTCGTCGCAGCAGATGTCCACCAGATTGGAGGTGGAGTCGATGGTTACGCTGAGTGCGGGGGTGGACATGTTAATATCTCTTACCGTCTGCAGAGAGTCGTAGGCGGCAGGAGAAGGCAATGTCTCACCGTTGATAGAGTAGGTATAGGTGTCGTAGGGGGTAAAGGCACCTGCCACGGTAGTGAAGGCCAGGAGCATAACAGCTGCGAGAGCTGCAATCAGTAACAGTTTTCTTTTCATCTCTCTGTCCTCCTTAATCCTTCATACCGGACGAGCCCATGGTCTCAATAACCTTAGACTGGTTGATAACGAATACTAGGATAGGCACTGCCATCATAATAACCGTAGAGGCCGCACCTGCACCGGAACGGGCAATACCGCCTGCCAGGATCTGACCGATGGCGTAGTTAAAGGTCTTGAGCTGCTCGGAATGGATGTAAATGGATGCACCGCTGGCCCACAGACCACGGAAGGTCTCGATGATCAGTGTCAGACATGCGGGCTTAACCATAGGCATTGCGATTGCCCAGTAAATGTGCAATTCACTTGCACCGTCCAGACGTGCAGATTCCAGAACGGTATCCGGTACGAAGGTATCCATAAACTGCTTCATCAGATACAGACCCA
>JAZORW010000069.1:0-17457 GCA_045656805.1 Eubacteriales bacterium
AAAGAAGCACCCGATGGGTGCTTCGTTTTCGTTTTCCCATATACACTCTGCCTTTCGTGAAGCATTTTTTATTTTTCCTTTGCTATTTGGAAGAATGCGTGATATACTTTAAAAAATGAAGCGAGGGTGTGCATGTACGCCCGCCGGATAAAAATGAGGTGTCTATGAATTTTCAAGTATCTTGCCCGCGTGACGGTGAAAAATGGTGGCTTGGTGCGGTTACCGAGGGAGTGAAAATGCCCATCGATGCAGCGGGCGAGCAGTATGTCTTTGACGGGACCGTCAACCGCACGGGAAATCAGCTGTGCACCCTTTTGGTCAGTGACCGCGGAAGATACATTTATACCGAAGGCGGGTGCCGCGTGGAAATCGGAAACGGCAAGGTTGTACTCTCGGACACGGTAGGCGACGTGGATTTTGGCGAGGGGTACCCCTCTCTGCGAGATGCCTATCTGGCAGCAGCAGACAAGCACTTCTTCCACGCAGAGACAGCGGTGCCCCCTATCCTGCTGCTGTCCCCGCAATACTGCTCCTGGGTGGAGATGCTGCGTGGGGTCAACCAAGAAAAAATGGAGGCATACGCCGAGGGCATCAAGGAGAACGGCCTGCCTCGCGGCGTGCTCATTATTGATGACGGATGGATGAATGACTACGGCGAATGGGCGTTTCGGGAGGACAAATTCCCCGACCCCCGCAGGATGTGCGAAAGACTGCACGCACTGGGCTTCAAGGTCATCCTTTGGGTGTGCCCTTTTGTCAATTCTGGCGCAAAGGATTTTGAAATGCTGGAGCGTGCAGGCGCACTCGTCAAGGATGCAAGCGGTAAGACCGCCTTCCGCAATTGGTGGGACGGGGTCAGCGCGGTGCTGGATATGACCTCCCCCGTAGCGTGGGAGTATTTCAATAACGTCCTGCATCACCTGATGGACGACTACGGCATCGACGGCTTTAAGTTTGATGCGGGGGATTCCATCTATTACAGAACCGATGATATTACCTACGCCCCTACCAGCCCGAACGGGCAAAGCGAGCTTTGGGCACAATTTGCTGCACAATATACGTACAGTGAGCTGCGTGCCTGCATGGGCTTGGGCGGCTATCCCGTTGTACAAAGACTACGCGACAAAAACAGCTCTTGGGATGCAAAGGGCGGACTCTGCGCACTCATCCCCGACATGATACAGGCGGGTCTGGCGGGCTATCCCTACTGCTGCCCCGATATGGTGGGAGGCGGACAGGAAACCAATTTTGGCGAGGGCAAGACCCACGATATGGAGCTCTTTATCCGTGCCTGCCAGTGCACGGCACTCATGCCAATGATGCAGTTTTCTTATGCGATCTGGACGCACAGTCAAAACGATGAGGTGCGGGAAATTGTAAGGCAAACCGCCACCCTGCGTCAAAAATACGCCACTTATATAGAGGAACTCATAGAAGAAGCACGCACCACCTGTGCGCCCATCCTGCGGTGCCTTGAATATGTGTATCCCCATCAGGGACTCTCCTGTGTAAAAGACCAATTTATGCTGGGAGACAGGCTTTTGGTTGCGCCCGTTTTAACCAAGGGTGACACCGGCCGCCCCGTGATTTTGCCCGCGGGGAATGCGTGGCGTTACCTGCCTACGGGAGAGATTTATGAGGGCGGACAAAGGGCCCAGGTACAGGCACCCCTAAACGTGCTTCCCTACTTTGAACGCGTATAAAGTAAACGAAAGAGAGAACAAATCGGCCGAGACCGAAATGTCCTCTCTTTTATGTTCGGGCGAACCCTCGCACATTATGACAGCTGCTCTGCTGCCCGCTTCAGGTTCATATCGTTCAGCTCCTTGAGCCTGTAGAAGGTGCCCTTCTTTTCCATCAGTTCCTCATAGGTGCCAACCTCTACACATTCGCCCTCCTCCATCACCACGATTCTGTCCGCACCGCGGATGGTGGAAAGACGGTGTGCCACGATAAAGGTGGTTCTGCCACGGATGGCCTGCTCAATGGCCTGCTGGACGTGATATTCGGATATGTTATCCAGTGCGCTGGTGGCCTCGTCTAAAACGATAATTTTGGGGTTTCTGATCAGGGCTCTGGCAATGGTGACCCGCTGTTTTTGCCCACCGGAGAGCTTGTCGCCGTGCTCACCCACGTTTGTGTCAATGCCGTCGGGCAGATCCTTCAGGAACTCGTTGACGTTTGCCATTTCCAAGACCCGTGCCAGCTCTTCGTCGGAATATTTATTTAGGCCGTAGGTAATGTTTTCCCTGATAGAGCCTGCAAACAAAACACTGCTTTGGGGTACCACGGAAATATGGTGGCGGTATTCGGACAGGTTCAGCTCACCAATATCCTTCCCGTCAATTTTCAGGGAGCCTGAGGTGGGCTTTAAGAAGCCGATGATCAGGTTCATCAGGGTGGATTTACCGGATCCGGATGCGCCTACTACGGCGATGCACTCACCCGCCTTGACGGAGAGGGAGAAATTCCGGACTACGTCCGCAGTGGTGTTGGGATAGTGGTAGGTGACGTTTTCAAAGGTGACGTCCCCACGAATGTCGGGAACCACGTATTTGCCCAGGTTGACCTCCACGTCGGTGGCATTCATAATTTCACTGACAGAATGGACGCTGTCCATACCCTGGGTCAGCTGAGGCAGTAGATTAATGACCCCGTTGATATGTCCGCTGATCTGGGAAAACAGGGTCTGGTACAGAACGATGTCGCCGATGCCGATACGGCCGTAGATCGCCATAAGAATACAGAACACCAGGCAAACGGCGCTGAGGGCCTGGGTAACCACGAAAATCAGGGAGCCAAAGCAGGAGTAATTCCTATCCATGGCAAGTCCCGATTTGGTGGTGTGGTCGATGGTGCTTTCTGCCGAGGAAATTTCGGTTTCCTCCAGGCCGTGAGCCTTAGTGACCTGCATCATTTCCAGCATGGTGGAGAGACGGGCACTCATATTTTCCGTCTTGATACGGTAATCCTTGGCCTGCACCTTGATCTTTTCCTTGAAGATAAAGCAGATGCCTACGTTTAGGGGAATGATCAGTAAAAAGAACAGGGCCACAACGCCGTTTTTAACAACGGCCACAGCCACGGCAATGGTCATCGAAATCAGGTTGGGCATCAGTACGTTGGAAACCTGACGCAAAAATACCTCAATGGTATCGGTATCCCGTAAGAACTTAGACTGGATCTTACCCGTCTTCATATCCTTATGATAGGTAATAGAGAGGCTTTGCAGCTTTTTGACCACCGAGCATTTGATGCCTGCACTGGTGCGGCGGATCATGTTGTTTAAAATTTTCAGGCGCCACATGGTGATGGGCACGTTCTGGGCGATGGACAGTGCCAGGATCAGGACGTTTAAGAGTGCCTTCTGCCAGAACTCGGGGGTGGGGGGACCGCCTGCTGCCACCTGCTGTGTGGCAAGGTTAATTAGATTGGCCGATACTAAGGGAATGATCCACAGGGGAGAGGACTGGATGACGTACAAAAGCACGTTAGAGACCTGGGTCCAGCGATGCATCCAAAAGATGCGTCCGATGAAGTTGCCCCGCTTTTTGCCCCCTTTGCCTTCTGTTTCGGCAAATAAGAAGTCAATTTCTGCGGGGGTCTCGTTTGCCGGGAATTGCGTATCTGTCGGTTCCCTGTTCATCACAGCTCTCATAAAAGCACTTGCCTCCCTGTATTTGCCTCTTAGGCTAACGCCTCTAACTATACCCCAGACCCTCTTTGTTGTCAATACGTTTGGCGAATTTTCTCCCGCGAAAAAGAAAAACCTCTCCGTAGGAGAGGCTGTTTTTTAATTGCGGATCCCATATCCCCCTGTGATGGGGTCACGGAACAGGGGCAGATGGGGAGGCAGGAAGGTGAAAAGGACAAAGAGGAGAGCCAAAAGGAGCAGGCAGGCAAGGCATCGCTTTTCTCGCCCCGTGGCGGCTCCGCCTTGACGCAGGCGGCGGGCTTCATAGGCGAAGGCAACACCGGCACAGAGAAAGAAAAAGGCAATGTTCAGCCAGGCGGGTGGCTGGCCAAAGGCCCCCGACCAGGTATAAAACAAAACGGGGATCAGCCCCATTCCCACCAGAACGCCCCGCAGCTTCACACACCAAAAGGTGGGGTAATCCCCCCGCAGGCGGCGGGCCTCTATGAGGGCAAAGACCAGCATGGGGAAGAAGAGCAGCTTCATATGCTCCCAGGTGGATTCGTTTACCGCAGAGAAGGGGGCCGCCAAGAGGCTTTCTCCCGTGAAGTCGTACAGAAAATGCAGCAGCGTGCCGAATAGCACGGTGACGGCAAAGCCCGCAAATTGCCAGAGGCCCATGGATCTTTTCATAAGGCACTTTCCTTTCCCGAATATAGAAAAGCATATTCACGTGGGGGCACGTCTATTCACAGGCAGGAGAATTTCAAAAGAAAAAAGACCGTCCGGGACGGTCTTTTTGGTTACTTTGGGGTTAAATGCCCTCGGGGATCTTATGATCCTTGAAATAATAGGACTGGTCCCTTTCCCCAATTTCACGCATAACACGGCAGGGATTGCCCACGGCAACCACGCCGCTGGGGATGTCTCGGGTGACCACGCTACCGGCACCGATCACCACGTTATCTCCAATGGTGACGCCGGGCACAATGACAGAGCCTGCACCGATCCAGCAGTTTCTGCCGATTGTGACAGGGGCGTTATACTGGTAGCTCTCCTCACGGAGTCTGGGCAGGATAGGGTGCCCTGCCGTTGCCACCGTGACGTGGGGACCAAACAGGGTGTAGTCGCCCACGTAGATGTGGGTATCGTCCACCAGGGTCAGGCCAAAGTTGGCATACACCGCCTTTCCAAAATGCACGTGGCGTCCGCCCCAGTTGGCGTGGAAGGGGGGCTCAATATAGCACTCCTCGCCGATCTCGGCAAACATCTCCTTCAGTAGTGCGGCACGCTTCTCGGCCTCCAGGGGACGGGTGGCGTTATAGTCGTATAATTTCTCCAGGCACAGGGTCTGCTCCTGCATCAGGGCCTCGTCAGTGGGCAGATACAGCTGTGTGGTGTGCATTTTTTCTTTGATTTCCGATAGTTCCATACGTTCTCCTTCGGCGGGTGCCGCCTGTATTCCCTTTCACTATATCACACGTGAGGGTGGAATGCAATGGGAATACCTTGCTTTTCAGGGTGAGAAACAGTATAATAAAAATACAAATACAGGGGGTACCGTTATGTTTGAAAAGGTGAAAACCAATCTGGAGGCACGGGGGTATACCGTCCGTTGCTTTGACACTGCAGCTCAGGCGGTAGACTATCTGGACGGTCAGATCCGTGGGGTAAGCGTGGGCTTCGGTGGCTCTATGACCCTGAAGGAACTGGGGCTGTACGAAAGGCTCTCCCAAAACAATCAGGTGTACTGGCACTGGTGCATCCCCGAGGGTAGCACCTCCCGTCAGATATGCCGGAAGGCAGCCTCTGCCACCGTGTATCTTTCCTCGGTGAATGCACTGGCGGAGAGTGGGGAGATCATCAACATTGACGGTGCCTGCAACCGTGTGTCCGCTATGCTGTGGGGTCACGAGAGGGTGTATTTCGTAGTGGGAAAAAATAAGCTCTCCGAGGATGCTCGGGAGGCACTGTGGCGTGCCAGAAACGTGGCAGCACCCCGCAATGCCAGACGCCTGGGGATGAAGACCCCCTGCGCTATGGGAGAGGAGAGGTGCCACGACTGCAAGAGCCCCGAGAGAATCTGCCGTGCCCTGTCCGTTCTGTGGGAGAAGCCCCTGGGCGGGGACTATGAGGTGATTTTGGTAAACGAGGAGCTGGGCTACTGATATGCCCGGGTGTATCGTTGCCTTTTTGGTGGGGGTAGTGTGCGTGGTCTTGGGCTGTGTGAACATGACCGGTAACATCTCCACCCTCCATTCCTACCACACCCATCGGGTGTCGGAGGCGGACAAACTGCCCTTTGGCAGAAAGATGGGGCTGGGTACTATCCTTGTGGGGGGTGGCATCATGGCTTTCAGCGTTCTATCCAGTGTGACGCTGTATACCGAAAATAACGCCTACCTCATCGTGGGTACGGCAGTGATGGTTTTGGCAATGCTGGTGGGGCTGGGCATCTGCCTGTATGCCCTGTTTAAGTATAACAAAGGGATTTTTTAAGGCGGGAGAATTGACTATGAAATACGTAAAGCTGGGTGAAAATACAGTCTCCGCAGTTGCCCTGGGGTGCATGCGCATGGCCTCCCTTGATGCGGGGGCTGTGGACGCCGTTATGGATACCGCTATCGAGATGGGCATCAATTTCTTTGACCACGCAGATATTTACGGAAGGGGAGAGTCGGAGAGGCTGTTCGGCGAGTATCTCAAAAGACGCGGGGTCAGTCGGGACAGCATCTATGTCCAGACCAAGTGTGCCATTCACGACGGCCAGTATGATTTTTCAAAGGAGCATATCCTCCGTGCAGTGGAGGGGAGCCTGAAACGGCTGGGGGTGGACTACGTGGACGCCCTGCTTTTGCACCGTCCCGATACCCTTATGGAGCCGGAAGAGGTGGCAGAGGCCTTCGATACCCTAAAGGCACAGGGAAAGGTGCGCCAGTTCGGCGTATCTAACCATAACCCCATGCAGATAGAGCTGCTGAAGACCTGTGTGAAGCAGCCCCTGGTGGCAAACCAGCTGCAATTTTCCCTGACCGAGGCGGGCATGGTGACCTCCGGCATGAACGTGAATATGAAGAATGCCGAGTCCCAGATGCACGACGGCGGGGTGCTGGAATACAGCCGTATCCACGCCATGACCATTCAGGCGTGGTCCCCCTTCCAGCACGGCTTTTTCCGTGGGTCCTATATTGATAGTGACCAGTTCCCAGAGCTGAATAAAAAGCTCGCCCAAATTGGTGAGAAATACGCAGTGTCTAAAACTGCGGTGGCGGCAGCATGGATATTGCGTCATCCTGCGAATATGCAGCTGATAGCAGGCACCATGACTCCCACACGGCTGAAGGAAATCTGCCTGGGGGCAGACCTGACCCTGACCCGTAGCGAGTGGTACGAGCTATACCGTGCCGCAGGACACACCCTGCCCTGAGAGGAAAAGTGTATGAATTTTACTGAAATTGCTAAGACAAGACAGTCCTGCCGCTCTTATGATGGGGAGAGGGAGGTAGAGGAGGAGAAGCTACAGCAGATTTTAGAATCTGCACGCTTGGCACCCTCCGCCTGTAACGGTCAGCCCTATACCATCACCGTGTGTCAGGGAGAGGTGGCAAGACAGGTGGCTGCGGCAACCCAGGGGATGGGTCTGAACAAATTTGCCAAGGATGCCCCCGTGATGCTGGTGATCTCCCAGGAGCCGTACGTGCCCACCGCCGCCCTGGGGGCAAAGGTGAAGAAAAACGATTACCGTTCTATTGATATCGGTATTCTGGCGGCGTATATCACCGCCGAAGCAACCGCCCAAGGGTTGGGAAGCTGCATTTTGGGATGGCTGGACGATAAGACTATCCGCCCCCTGCTGGGGCTTTCGGGACAGGTGCGTTTGGTGATCACTCTGGGATATCCCAAGGAGGACACCCTCCGCCCCAAGAAGCGGAAGCCTATGGAGGAGCTGGTGAAGCTTGTCAAATGATGCATAAGGGAAAACAGCCGACGGCATGCCATCGGCTGTATCTATTAAGTATAGCACACCTTTTTGGGGGATTGATTTTTTGCCCCTTGGGGTGTGTTTTTTTGTAAAAAAGCGTTTTTTAGGCGAAAAAATGCATTTTTTAGCCCAAAAATGCGAAAAAAGCATCGTTTTTGAAAAGGTGGTATGCTTGTACTAGGCGGAACCTCCGCTAAAAAGAAAAGGAAAAGGAGAAGCAATATGAAGACAGAAGAAATACTGGAGGTGCTGGTGCAGTCAGCAAGAGAGAATGGACTGGTAGAGACCCTATACGCCGTCTTTGGGCGGCGGGTGAAGGTGAGGCTACCCTTGAGCACAAGCCTCTGCCACGTGGGTATGGACCAACTGGATCTTTCCCCCAGGGCAGAGCATTCCCTGAAGCGTGCGGGGGTGTTTACGGTGGCGAGGATGGTAGAGCTGATAGAAATCGACGGCCTTTTGGAGATTCGTAACTTGGGCAAGAAGACCCAGAACGAGATCAAAACCAAGGTCCTTGTCTATTTCTACCACGCCCTGACTGACGGCGAGAAACGGCAGTTTTTCAGGGACCTGCTTGCCACCTGCGGGTGACCGTGGGTGCCACGGTTGCGTTTTAAGCGAAAAAGTGGTACTATATAAAAAACATGGAATACACGCATTTGGAGGAGCGTATGACGGAGTCTCAAAGAGTGGCGTATGCTAAGACGTTTATAGACAAGCTGGCGAATGGGATCAATCCCCTGAGCGACGAACCCCTGCCCGAGGGGGACGTTGCAAATAACGTGCGGTTGTCCAGATGCTTTTTCTACGTGTCGGACATTCTCCGTCGCGAGATCGAGAGGGAGAGAAGGAAGGAGCGGCGTGCCGCGGGTGAGACCGCGGAGAAAAAGCCTGCCCCGGAGCCCTTTTTCATCACCCCTCGACAGGTAGAGGCATTTCAATATTCCGCAACCCCCATTTCCGTTTCTGCCATGTGCAGAAAGCTCAACTGGCTGGTAAGGGAAGAGATTGGAGAGAAGCGGATGGAAAGACTCTCCTTCCGTAGGATCAGCACCTTTTTAAAGAAAAGCGGGATGATCGAATGGCAGGAATGGGAGGGGGGCATGATGAAGTGGCTACCCACCTCTGCAGGAGAAGAGATGGGGCTGACCGTGCAGCTTTGGGAAAGATACGGCAGGAGGACCCCCATGATCTGTTTGACGGAGACTGCCCAGCATTTTGTTATGGATAATATAGAGGCAGTGCTTGCCACCGACGGACAGGAGGTGCCCTCCTGCGAGGGCGAGTAGGAATAACGCCCGCAGGGCGTGACGTGTAAAAAAGAAGGGAAAGGAGAAAATACGTGTCGTCGTACAGTGAATTGATCAAGAGCTTTGAGCGGATCCGTGCCTATATGCGTGAGTTCTACGTCTACGGCTTCAAGAGCCGTGAGGAATACAGCACCAAGAGTGCCCGCTCCTACGATGACGAGCGCCGCAGGATCGAGAGCTGGCTGGGAGAGCATATGAGCTTTGTTCGCACCCCTGAGGGGAAGAACGTGTTTATCTCCATTGACAGCCGCAGTATTCGGCATAATCCCCTCTACAACGCCTGGAAGGCAAAAAGCTTTACAGACGGGGATATTACCCTGCATTTCATTCTCTTCGATATCCTTCACCGGCCGTCGGTTGGGCGTACCGTGGCAGAGCTGATGCAGGAGATCGACGAAAAATATCTGTCGGGCTTTGAAGCCCCCATGATGTTTGACGAATCCACGGTCCGCAAAAAGCTAAAGGAATATTGCGAGGCGGGGATCGTCACCACCGAGAAGGTGGGCAGGCGGGTGTACTATCACCGCACGGAGGATACCGATATTTCCGGTCTGACTGACGCTCTGCACTATTTCTCAGAGGCCGTCCCCTGCGGCGTGATAGGCTCCTTTATTCTCGATAAGGCAGAGGAGGATACCGACGCCTTTACCTTTAAGCATCACTATATTACCGCCGCCATTGACAGCGGCGTTCTGGCGGCACTGTTTACCGCCATGCGTGAAAAGAGAGCCGTTACGGTGTCTAATCTCAGCCGCCAGAAGGATCAGCCGAGACGCAGTCGCATCGTCCCTCTTCGGATCCTGATCAGCGTGCAGAGCGGCAGACAGCATCTGCTGGCGTATCTGCCTGAGTTCGATTCCTTCCAGTCCTATCGCGTGGATTATCTTTCTCAGGTCAAGCTTGAGGAGGTGACCCCCCGCTTTGACGAGCTGCGTGCTCATATTGACCGCATGCAGGGCAGGATGTGGGGCGTCAGCACCAAGCGTAACCGCTGGCGAGAGGAAAAGACGGAGCACGTTGAGTTTACCGTAAGGGTAGAGGAGAATGAATCGTATATCATCAGACGCCTGGAGAGAGAAAAGCGGGTTGGTACCGTGGAGCGGCTGGATGACCGTACCTACCGCTTTTCTGCGGACGTCTACGACACCAGCGAAATGATCCCCTGGATCAGAACCTTTATTTGCCGCATCACCGAGATGCGTTTCTCAAACAGAGCTCTGGAAAACCACTTCAAGGCAGACCTGGAAGCACTGTATAGCATGTACGGGTCGGGAGAGGAGGCAGACGATGATATTCAGTGAGCTGTATTCTGCGTATTATAACGCCGTTGCCGATATCCTGTCTCGGGCGTTGGAGGGGGAGAGGTCCGAAAAGGAGCTGGGGAGCATCGTATCCCGCCGAGCCTTCGGCGAGAGCGTTCTGACGATCATGCCCGCCCTTAAGAGCGAAAAATGGCAGCTTCTGAATTCGGATATGACCACTCCGCTGGAGCATAAGCCTACCATGCCTCTGACCACCCTGCAAAGGCGGTGGCTGAAGGCGATCTCCCTGGATCCCCGCATCAGGCTGTTTGGCGTGGAGATTCCGGGGCTTGAGGACGTGGAGCCCCTTTTCACCCGTGAGGATTATTTCATATACGATCGGTACAGCGACGGTGACCCCTACGAGGACAAGGAATACGTCAGACAGTTCAGGGTGATCCTGAAGGCACTGCGTACGGGGGGACAGATCAAGTTTGAGATGACGAACCGATATGGGAATACCATGTTCGTCCGTTGCCGCCCCCTGCGGCTGGAGTATTCCGAGAAGGACGATAAATTCCGTCTGGTGACGGCGGGCTGGCGCTCGGTATCTACCGTCAACGTGGCAAAGATCAGAAACTGCCTTCCCTACAAGGGGGAGAAGACCGTTGACGTGGAGGAGAGAGGACCCTGTCAGGATACGTTGACGCTGAAGGTTACCGACGAAAGGAATGCTCTGGAGCGGGTCATGCTTCATTTCGCACACTTTGAAAAGCAGGCGGAAAGGCTAGATAAGGACACCTATCTTCTGAAGATCAAATATCTAAGAGACGACGAGTCGGAAATGGTGATCAGGATCCTTTCCTTCGGCCCTATGGTGGAGGTCGTTGGACCGGATTCCTTCAGAAAATTAATAATCGATAAGCTAAAAAAACAGAAAAACTGCGGGCTCAGATAAGAGCTCGCAGCTTTTTTTCCGCAATTTTAAAGAGAGGGAGTGCTATTCTTAGGAGGTGAAATGCATGGCGGAGGTGATCCCGTCAGAATTTTCAAAAACGTTTGGAGGTAATTATATGAAAATTATACAGACAGGGGACGTATACTATTTTCACAATGACAGCGTCAAGACCTTTGACATACTTCCCCCAAAAACCTTTTCCGTGGAATATGACGAGGATCGCCTCTGCTGCTATCTGATGGAACATTCCGATCTTGAGGTATCGGAAAAGGCGTACGGCGTGCAGGAAAAGAAGGCGGATAAGGTTATGAGTACCTTTTTGCGGTTTCCGCGGAGTCTGGGGGTGATCCTTAGCGGCGACAAGGGTATCGGAAAGACGATGTTTGCAAAAAAGCTCTGCATGAGGTCCATCGCATGGGGGATGCCCGTGATCCTGGTGGAAAGGCTGTATCCTCAGCTGGTCCGTTTCCTTGAAAGCATTGATCAGGAGTGCCTGGTGCTGTTTGACGAGTTTGATAAGACCTTCGGCACGTCGGTCAAGCACCGTGACGACGGTGAGGACAGTGACGAGCAGGGCAGATTGCTTAGCTTTTTTGACGGGACGTCGGGGGGCAAGAAGCTATTCGTCGTTACCTGTAACGAGCTTCTGCGGTTGAACGATTGCCTGATCAATCGTCCCGGACGCTTTCACTATCATTTTACCTTTGCCTATCCCACAGAGGGGGAGATAGAGGAATACATGTGCGATCATCTGGAGGAGCAATACCGCAACGAGATTCCTAAGATCGTAGCATTTTCCAGGCGTGTGCCCTTGAATTACGATTGCCTGAGAGCCATCGCTATGGAGATAAACTGCGGTGCGGATTTTAAGGAGGCAATAGAGGATCTGAACATCCTGAACGCCGAGACGGTGGAATACGACGTGACGCTGTACTTTGAAAACGGCAGGAAGCTATACTGCAGACGGTACAGAGCGGATCTGTATGACGATGAGTCGTTTGGGTGGACCGAGCTTAGCGACGAGCAGGGAAAAGCGGTAGCAGACCTCTGCTTTAATAAAGAGATGCTTCACTGTGATGCACAGAGCGGCGCCCTCCTGGTGCCCGCCCGAGGGCTGTCCCTGATTTTTGAAGATTACGATTCAGAAGACCGCGAGATCTCGACCATCAAGCGGCTGAAGCCGTCTCAGATGGTCTTCGAAAGATGCACGCCCCGAAGCTGGAATTATTCGACGTAAAAAGGATCTCGCAGCTTTTTTTCCGTGAAAATGGGGGTGGAGGTAGCATACAATAGACCTGCGAGACGGCTTCGAAGCTCTGTGTGTATCTTTCAGAGAGGTGCGTTAGGAAATTCCAAAGCGTATGCCGTTTGAAAAAGTTTTGCGACTGGGCCTTTGGCCCCCCCTTTTTCGCGGGTTCGAATCCCGCTGTATGCACGTAGCATATACCAGTGGTTTGGATAGCCCCATTTAAGAAAAACGGGGCGGGAAGATCGTCACTGACGTGGCAAAAATAACTTCTCCAAGACCGTTATCATTCGGCAACGGTAGAGGTGCCTCGGCACCTTCGCCGGAGCAGTGCCAAGTACGCCCTGCCTGAGACTGGATACCGTGCACCCCAAATTGGAGCCAAAAGGTTTCTTTCCGCTCCCTGCCGGGGACACTGAAAATCTCAGCCGCTGCTTGGCATGAATGATAATTCCACAAGCTTACTACCTTATTTAGGAGGATTACATAGTATGAAAACCATGATTATCAACGAAAATCAAAAGGGCTTTCTGTTTAAGGACGGAAAGTACGTAAAGGTACTGGATGCAGGTAAATATCACCTGTTTGGAAAGAGATGGGTGGAGATCATCTATCTGGATCAGCCCATTCGCAGTAATAAATGCTCTCTGGAGACTCTGCTGGCTGACACGGCGTTCGCCGACCGCGTGACAGTGGTTGAGGTAGGGGACGAGGAGCTGGCACTGCACTACGTGAATGGGAAGTTTGCGTCGGTTTTGCTTAGTGGAAAGCACGCCTTTTGGACGGTGACGGATCAGCACGATTTTAAGATCGTGGACATCTCCACCCCCGAGGTGGATCCCTCGGTGCCTCGGTACGTCTTTTCCAAGATCCCGCAGGTCCTCTACACCCGTGTGGACGTGGCAGAGTATGAGAAGGCAAGGCTGTACTTCGACCATAAGCTGCAGCGGATTTTGGACGCAGGCACCTACTACTTCTGGAAGACCGACGTGAAGGTAGAGGTGGGTATCGTGGATACCCGTCTGACCAAAATGGATATCACGGGGCAGGAAATCCTGACCTCCGATAAGGTCTCCCTGCGTATCAACTTTGTCTGCAACTACCGTGTCACCGACTACGTGAGGATTCTCACAGAGGTGGACGACTTTGCAGAGCAGATGCACGTGGCGGCACAGCTGGCATTGCGTGACTACGTGGGCAAATACCGACTGGACGAGATCTTAGAAAATAAGGAGCAGATGTCCCGGTTTGTCTTCTCACGCCTGAAGGAAAAGGAGAAGGAACTGTTTGTGGAGATCACGGAGGCCGGGGTAAAGGACATCATCCTGCCAGGCGAGGTCCGTGAGATCATGAACACCGTGCTGTTGGCTGAAAAGCGTGCCCAGGCCAACGTTATCACCCGCCGAGAGGAGGTGGCATCCACCCGTTCCCTGCTGAACACGGCAAAGCTGATGGATGAAAACCAGACCCTCTATAAGCTGAAGGAGCTGGAGTACGTGGAGCGTATATGCGAAAACGTAGGCACCATTTCCCTAAACGGCAGCGGTGACATTTTGTCCCAGCTGACCTCCATCCTGAAGGGAAAAGCTGTCTGAATGTCCGGCTGTGGGGAAAATCAAAAGCCCCACCGTCAAAGGGCAAGATAGGATGGAGAAAATCAAAAAATGTGATCACGTGTGCGGACACGCCTATAGCACGAGCTAAAGCGTCCACACCCTTTGTATCGTCGACCTGCTCTAAAACGAGGATGCGGCAAAATACTAACACTCTTGTATGAAGCGTGACTGTGCTTCTTAACGCTATTGGTCGAGGGCTTACCCTTAAAGTTTCACACAGGTAGGTGCGTTTGTAAGTTTGACACCGTAACGCCTGAGCCAACATAAGTCAAAATAGGGAACGTGACACGAAAGTGCATCACGACGCACAGCCTGTATGTAAAGGTTAGTTTAGAAAAGAACAACAGTTTTTAAAAGAAATCCATATTGGCAGAGACAGCTTTATTGGTGCCAGAAGTTTTTTTGCCTGGTACGACCATTGGTAATAACTGCATCATTGGCGCAGGTAGTGTTGTGTCCGGCAACGTTCCTGATAATTGTATCTATGCTGGCAATCCTGCCCGTTTCGTTGCCCATACCGATGAATGGGCAAGAAAAAAGGTAGAGGAGAATCCTTGGCTCGTAGATGGGGAAACTGTGAAATAAACTAAAAGGAAAACCGCCCAATTTGGGCGGTTTTCTCATTGCTGCGTCAAAGCGTCAGGTGTCGGATTCTCTGATGGGCTTCACGTGATAGAAATCAAGAATGGGGATAAGCACCAGGGCGGTGAGACCTGCATTGAAGCCACCGTTGTAGAGGACGAAGCCGCCGTGCATTTGTGCGGTGATGGCGCAGATGACAGCACTCATGAAGCCTGCCAGGACACCGTAGCGGAAGCCGTACTTGCCTGCAATGGGGCAAAGCCCGGTGGCAAAGCCAAGACCGTTGATATACGCCTGGGTAGATAGGGTCCAGGGGATATTGAAATCGGCGACGGTGCAAATCAGAACCACCAGTACAAACAGGGAAATATATCCCACTATAATCGGGAAAACGTTCCTGATATGCTGTCCGTCGGCGGCAAAGGTGAGGGCGGCGAACAGGATGCCTGCGCTGGCCCCCGTAAAGCCAACACCTGCGGGCAGGGAGGGGAAGATGGCAGGTAACAGGAACACCAAATTCAGATATGCCAGCATGGCAAAGCCGTAGACGGCAATATTGATCATGCAGGTGGGCATACCGAACTTGTCGGTGAAGTCGGTTCCGTGCCCCGTGCAATTCAGCAGCTCGCGGTATCCCCGGAGGCTCTTTTTGTTACAAAGGAAACCAACGAGAAACGTCAGGGAAAACAGAATGATAAAGAAAATATTCATGAATCCCCGATAGCCATAGGGTAGGGCATCGTAGCCCGGGTTTTCTATGACCAGATCCGCCGGGCTGTCCACACCCAGGGTGCTGTACATAAAGGCGTTTAGGAAAATGCCCAAAATGCCGATGGCAAGCCCCGCCTTATAAAGGCTGTATCCGTGGTGCATGGCTGCCGTGCCGGGCAGGAGTGCAGGAATTACAAATCCGATGGCAAGACCGCACAGCAGGGAGAGAACCACGCCCTCCCAGCCCACGGTTACCGTGGAGGAGCTGAAATTGCTCGCCGTATAGCGGAAGCACAGCTCACTGACAAAGGGTGCCAGGGCAGTTGAGAAAAATGCGATATGAATGTTTTCGCTGATCTTTCGCTTGGTAACGATACAGTAAAGAAGGATGCCGAAAAACGGCGGCCACATATTGAGGAAATTCAGGCCGTAGAAGCAGTGTGCCACGATCAGCATATACCCCGCCAGAACGGTGGCGTTTGCCTTCGCACGGCTTAAAAGTATGGCGAGATTGGTAATCAATCCGCAAACCGCAGCATTAAACAGGGTGCTGCCCAGGCCACCCAGGGCAAAGTAATCGGTAATCAGCTTACTGGGGGAGGTTAAAACGCGGAATAGGTTCTCAAAGAAATCCCATTCTTTTGTGTAAACAACGGCAACGGGGGTTGCCAGAAGAAAGAGACAGCTAATAAGCCAAGGGTATAGATAGATAAGCCGCTGGCTGAGCTTGTTCTCTTGCTGTGACAAGGCTGTGGACATCTATGTACGCCTCCTGAACGTGGCAATGTAGTTTAGAGATACGTGATTTATATAACGTATCAAATTGTATCAAAATTCTACAAATTTTGCAAGGGGCGACTACATCCCGCTTTGACTAAATGAAAAGGGCGACGCAAATCAACTGCAGGTTGAGGGATGGCTTTTGTGTTCGGTCATTGACGATAGGCAATCTGGGAGATATAATAAGATAACCGAGCAACAAATTTTTGATTTGCCAACGGATGGCGGCCAAGGACCTGTTCACCCGGGCAACCATTTCAGTGGTGGAGTAATTCCACCGCCCGAAAGTGACGTTTATATGAACCAACACCTGAAAAACCTAAACAAAATAGAATTCGTTGTGACCTACGCCTGCACGGGGAAGTGCAAGCATTGCTCCGAGGGAGACCACGCCTCCTGCGGTGAGCGGATTGACCCCCGGGTGGCTGCGGATGCGGTGCGGAAGATCGCGGCGGAGTACGATATCAAAACCGTGATGGCATTCGGCGGAGAGCCGCTGTTGTACCCGGACGCAGTCTATGCGGTTATGACCGCCGCAAAAGAGCAGAATATTCCCCACCGCCAGGTGATTACCAACGGCTATTTTTCACAAAATGCCAATAAAATCCACCAGGTGGCAGAGGGGCTTGCCGCATGCGGGGTGAACGACCTGCTTTTGTCAGTGGATGCCTTCCATCAGGAAACCATACCCCTAGATGCGGTGAAAAAGTTTGCCACCGAGGCAAAGAGGTGCGGTATCCCCATCCGCCTTCAGCCGGCGTGGCTGGTGAGTATGACGGATGACAATCCTTACAACAGAAAAACAAGAGAAATCCTCGGTAGCTTTGCCGATAGGGAGTTCCCCGTGGGAGAGGGGAACGTGGTTTTCCCCGAAGGAAACGCTCTGAAATATCTTGCGGAGTATTTCACGGACGAGCTTCCCGAAAATCCGTACGCGGAAGATCCGCGGGACGTGCGTTGTGTGTCCTTTGAGCCAAACGGAAACGTTCTGGGTGGCAACGTGTACGAACGCGATATTATGGAAATTATAAAGGAGTATGCACCGCAAGCGAGGTGATTAAGATGATAGATATAACTGCATGGATGGACGGTTTTTTGAAAGCCTTAAATGAAAATTTTGAAAATCGCGTGTGGCTTGTCGGTCTGCAAGGGAGCTACGGTCGCGGTGAAGCTCGTGACACAAGCGATATTGATGTTGTTGTGATACTTGACGAGCTGTCCGTCTCTGATATTCAAGACTACAACACGATGCTGGACACTTTGCCTCACAGAGAACTGATTTGCGGTTTTCTCTCCGGTAAAGATGACATATTAAATTGGGAGCCTTCCGACCTATTTCAGTTTTATCATGACACTACGCCGATTCAAGGAAGCCTGGACGAGGTTTTGGCTGTTAT
>JAZORW010000070.1:0-1085 GCA_045656805.1 Eubacteriales bacterium
CCAAGCGGTCTTAGGAAGACAAGTTAAGGTGACAACTCCTTGGCTCACAGAACGACATGGCTACGATCCGACTTGTACTGCGTCGGACAGGATAGCGATACTCCCCGTAAGAATTCCACCCACCACCTCGATGGCGGCAAATAGTAGGTTCAGTAAAAAGGCACCCAGAATACGTCTATCGGTTTTCATGGCGTCCTCCCCTTTTCTTTTCGCGGGACTTTCCCGCCTTTCACACTCATTATATGCCGCGGGGGTGGGGTTGTCAATCAGTGTTGCACATTTTCCCCGACAAAAAAGGAGCACGTTTCGTGCTCCTTTTCTCTTATGGATTACTCTGCGGTCAGGTGCCACATGCAGGCATAATGCCCCTCTGTGTCGCTCTTTACCTGAATGCCGCGGCGCAGCTCCTCACCCGTATAGGTGGCACCGGAGATGCTATCCCGATAGGTTACACCCCGCAGTGCACGGCTGATCTTCAGCTGATACACCTTTTCCTTGGGGTCGGCGTTGTTTTGCAGATAGCTGACCAACAGCTCACGGCTGTCGGCAGAAACGAAGTAATAGGCGTATCTTCCACACCGGAAGGGATCCAGCAGGCGGTAGAAATCTCCCCGCAAAATGAGATGCTCATAGGTGCGGTATTCCCTGATCTGCTCCGTCATAGTTGCCTTGGCGGTCTCAGAGGCCTTCAGAATATTCAGCTCATACCCCAGGGGGCCGTTCATAGCCACGCGGAAGCCGTAGTTCAGCCGTCTGGGATCCTCCACGCTGTTTCCACGGTTTGCCACGTGACAGCTCATGGCACAGGTGGGATACCCCAGGGTGCTGCCGTACTGAATAAAGGTACGGTTAATGGGGTCTGTGTTATCACTTGCCCAGATCTGGGTGGAATATTTCATCATAGCCAGGTCATACCGTCCGCCACCGCCACTGCAGTTCTCGATCATGGCGTGGGGGAACATGGCACGCAGACGGCGGAACAGCTCATACACACCGCAAATGTGTCTAAATGCGGCTTCGCCTTGTCTATCAGGAGGCAGAATGCCGGAATAGACGGGGGAAAGATGGCGGTTCATATCCCACTT
>JAZORW010000071.1:0-3448 GCA_045656805.1 Eubacteriales bacterium
GCCTCCGACTTCTGTCCCTTGCCCAGCGATATGACCAGGTATTGCCCACCCTGCTGATTGGTGTGAACATTCTGCAGATCGGCGGCGCCTCGGTTGCTACTCTGCTGGTATTCGACCTCTTTGGTGGAAAGACCGAGGTGCACGCAGTTGCCACCGCTATTGCCACCGTGGTTACCACCCTGCTGGTATTTTTCGTAGCAGACCTGGTGCCGAAGAGTCTGGCAGTGGCACATCCAGAGGGCTTCTGTATGGCAGCTGCCCCTGTGGTGTGGCTGTTTACCTGGCTTCTGTTCCCCGTGACCCTTTTCTTCCGTGGTATTAGCTTTGCCTTCCGCTTCCTGTTCCGCATTGGGGATATCCCCACCGTTACGGAGGAGGAACTGTCCGACATGATCGAAACGGTAGAGGAGGAGGGCGGCATCGACGCCGACACGGGAGACCTTCTGCAGTCTGCCCTGGAATTTGCAGATACCACCGTTTCCGACGTTCTGACCCTGTGGGAGGACGTGGAGACCATTACCCTTGGCACCGATCCTACGGAGGTGAAGGAGGCACTTCGCACCTCCCGCTATTCCCGCCTGCCCCTGTTAAACCCTGAGAGTGGGGAGGTAGTGGGCATTCTACAGGTGCGCGCCTACCTGCGTGCCTGCCTGCGTGGGGAGAAAATCCTCCTAGAGGATTTGACCACCCCCGTTTTTTACACCACCCTGGACGCACCCATCGACCATCTGCTGGAGAGCATGAGCCAGGCGAAGGCGTCTATGGCCGTGGTTCGCTCTGACGACGGTACTCTCATGGGTATTGTCACCGTAGAGGATTGTCTGGAGGAGCTGGTGGGCGAAATTTATGACGAAACCGACCTGGTAAATCCCCGCTTTATGAAGCTGGGCGGAAACTATTTCCGTGTATCCGGTAAATGCACCGTAGGTGAAATGCTGAAGGAAATGGCGTACCGTGGCCGTGTGGACATGAGCCGTGTGAAGACCGTAGCTGCCTGGGTGAGAGAACAGCTGGGGCACGCCCCAAGAGAAGAGGATACCTTTGTATGGCGTGACCTGACCGTCACCGTCACTGAAGTGGAGGAAGGAAAGCTCCACTATGCAGAGGTGAAGCTGGCACACCCCGTTTTGGACGCTGTCACCGAGCCTGCTTCCTATGAAGAGGAGGTGGTAGAGTGATCGCCTATATCGTTATTATTTGTGTGGCTATCTGCCTGTCCGGCTTCTTTGCCTCGGCAGAAACTGCCTATACCGCCCTGCCTCGCCACCGTTTAGAGCGTATGGCAGAGGATGGAAAGGGGCGGGCTAAGATCGCCCTGAAAATTCGCAACCGCTATGATGAGACCCTATGCTCTATCCTAGCCTGCAACGACCTGCTGAACGTTCTGATTTCCTCTGCCATGACGGCACTGGCACTATTGCTGCTGGCAAAGGGATATCTCACCGGTGCCCAGGCAAAGGTGTTCCCCTCCCTGCTTGCCACCCTTCTGGTGCTGGTATTTGGGGACATCTTGCCCAAGCTGTTTGCAAAGCTGCATCCCCTGGGTTACGCCCTTCTCATTGCGTATCCCCTGTACGTAGTCACCCTGATTTTGTATCCCCTCTCCCACCCCATTTCCCTGCTTCTCCAGCATATTAAGGAGAAGAGCGGGCTGTCAGAGGCGCCTGCCCTGACGGGTGAGGAGCTGTCTGCCATGTTTGAAACCGCAGAGGAAGAGGGCGTGGTGGACGAGGACCAGTCTGAGCTGCTCCAGTCTGCTATGGATTACCGTGAGACCGCGGTAGAGAAGATTATTACCCCCCGTATCAATCTGGTGGCGATAGATGTCAATGAAGCCCCTGAGGAGGTTCGCCGAATCTGTGAGGAAAGCATCTATTCCCGTCTCCCCGTCTATGAGGATACGGTGGATAATATCGTAGGGACCCTGTCGGTCAACCGCTATATGCGGCAGGCGGTGGTAGATCTGGGAGAGCCCCCTTCTGTGAAGGAGCTGATGCGTGCCCCCTACTTTGTACATAAGAGTGCCAGATTGCCTGACGTGCTGTCCGAGATGCGCCGTCGCAGAACCCATATTGCCGTGGTGATGGACGAATACGGCGGCACCATGGGTATCGCCACCATGGAGGATATTCTGGAGGAGATCGTAGGCGAGATCTGGGACGAGTCTGACAGCATCGTGGAGGACGATATCGTGGTATCCGGTGAGTCCGGCTACGTGGTAGACGGTATGACCCCCATTGCCGACTTCTTCCAGGAGGCAGATATCGACGACCGTGACTTTGAGTCTGAATATACCACCATGGGCGGCTGGGCAATTGAGATGCTGGAGCAGACCCCCGGTGTAGGTGATCAGTTCACGTATAAAAACCTGACGGTCACCGTGCTGGAGGTCAGCGATAATCTGGTGGGCAGTCTGCGTATCGAGGTGGAAGAGGAGGACGAGTGATGGAGAAGAGATGCATCTTCACAGGTCACAGAGTCATTCCCAAGGACAGCCTGGTACAGGTAGAGAAAAATCTGTACGATACCGTAGAAGAGCTGTATCAGCAGGGCTATACCTGCTTTTATGCAGGGGGTGCCCGTGGCTTTGACCGCATGGCGGGAGACGCCGTATTGCGACTGAGGAAAAAACACCCCCAGGTACAGCTTCACCTGATCCTACCCTGTCAGGGGCAGGAGCAGGGCTGGCCCCTTTCCGACCGTCTGGCATACCGTAAGCAGATAAAGGCGGCGGACAGCTACGAGTACCTGTTTGACACGTATTTTGACGGCTGTATGAAGGAGCGGAACAGTCGCCTGGCATCCCTTGCCGATATCTGTGTGGCGTACGTCACCCATTCCCGCAGTGGCTCTGCCCAGACGGTGAGAATGGTAGAGGAGCGGGGAATTCCCGTCCTGAATTTGGCGGAATATCCGAATAACTAAAAACTTTGAGACCCGTGGTAGCCCCACGGGTCTTTTTTTGGGTCGTGGAGAGGGATGGCGCATATCCTAGAGTGTAAGAAAGGAGTGTGGATATGTGTTCGATCTGCGGTATGTATGACCCCCGTGGCGTGGGGGAGGAGGATGGGAAACTGGTAGGGGAGATGGGTGCCACCATGTCACAGAGGGGACCTGACGATAGCGGTAGTTATCTATCCGGGGTAGTGGCACTGCACCATAACCGCCTGGCGGTGGTAGACCCCGTGGGCGGAAAACAGCCTATGACGGTGACCCACGGTGGTAAAACCTATACTGTGGTGTATAACGGTGAGCTGTATAACACAGACAGGGTCAGGCGAGATCTGATGGTGGCAGGGCTGACCCTGCACACCTCCTCGGATACCGAGGTGGTGGTATGCTCTTATGCCCTGTGGGGAGAGAAGTGCGTAGACCACCTCAACGGCATTTTCGCCTTTGCCATTTATGATAACCAGACGCAGAGCCTGTTCTGTGCCCGTGACCGCCT
>JAZORW010000072.1:0-2209 GCA_045656805.1 Eubacteriales bacterium
CCAACCACCGCCTTGCCACGACGACCGTAGTCGATCAGGGCGTCCACAAATTCCTGGAGCATACGCTTCTCATTGCGGATAATGATGGCGGGGGCACGCATCTCCAGCATCTTCTTCAGACGGTTGTTACGGGAGATTACACGGCGATACAGCTCGTTGATATCGGAGGCTGCATAGCGGCCACCCTCCAGCTGTACCATGGGACGGATCTCGGGGGGCAGCACGGGCAGTGCCTCCAGGATCATCCACTCGGGGCGGTTACCGGACTTACGGAAAGCCTCTACCACCTCAAGACGCTTCACCAGACGAACCTTCATCTGACCGGTGGCGCCCAGCAGCTTCTCCTTCAGAGAGGCGGACAGCTCATCCAGATCGATCTCTTCCAGCAGCTCCTTAATAGCCTCAGCACCGATACCAACGCGGAACTCGTCGCCCCACTTGGAGCGGAAGTTGCTGTACTCGGACTCGCTGAGCAGCTGCTTCTTCTGCAGGTCGGAATGACCGGGATCTACTACGATGTAGCTGGCAAAGTACAGAACCTTCTCCAGCTCCTTAGCAGACATATCCAGCACCAGTCCCATACGGGAGGGGGTGGCGCGGAAATACCAAATATGAGATACAGGGGCAGCCAGTTCAATGTGACCCATTCTCTCACGGCGAACACGCTTGGTGGTAACCTCTACACCGCAGCGCTCGCAAATCTTGCCGTTAGAGCGGACCCGCTTATACTTACCGCAGGCACACTCCCAGTCCTTGGTAGGGCCAAAGATCTTTTCGCAGAACAGACCGTCTCTCTCAGGCTTGAGAGTACGGTAGTTAATGGTCTCGGGCTTGGTAACCTCGCCGTAGGACCAAGAGCGAATCATCTCAGGGGAGGCAAGAGATATTCTGATCGACTCAAATTCTTTCTTCATTTTATTCACAGGACGGTACCCCACTGTGTGGGGTCCGTCGTCTCCTCACTTTCTTCCGATCTGCCCAGATTAAAACTCGAAGTCATCGTCGTAATCATCCGACGCTTCGTCCACGTACTCTTCCTCAGCCTCAAACTCATCCGTATCGGACTCGTAAACTTCCTCGTCCTCTGCGGTGTAGCCCTCTCTGATGAGAGCGGCGTCTTCCTGAGACATTTCGTCATTTGCGGACTTATCTTCGTAGTGCATGAGGGGTCTGATAGGCTCGTCGTCTATCAGATCGGAGAGCTGGATCTCGTTTCCGTCCTTATCCAGCACCTGCAGGTTCAGGGACAGGGATTGCAGCTCCTTGATCAGAACCTTAAAGGACTCGGGGATACCGGGGGTAGGAACGTTGTCGCCCTTTACGATTGCCTCGAAGGTCTTGGTACGTCCCATAACGTCGTCACTCTTCACCGTCAGGATTTCCTGCAGAGTGTAGGCGGCGCCGTATGCCTCCAGTGCCCAAACCTCCATCTCACCGAAGCGCTGACCACCGAACTGAGCCTTACCGCCCAGAGGCTGCTGAGTCACTACGCTGTAGGGACCGATGGAACGGGCATGGATCTTATCGTCTACCAGGTGGTGTAGCTTCAGGTAGTACATGATACCCACGGTAACGGGGTTATCAAACGCCTCACCGGTACGGCCATCGTACAGGATCTGCTTACCGTCAATGACACGAACAGTGTTCTCTGCCATCAGCGCCTTCAGCTTCTCCTCGTCGTCTGCCACGGACTGATCCACTCTCTGCAGATCCTTGCGTCCATTAGCATCCACGGTCTCGATAAACAGTGCCTTACCCTTTACAGGCTCACCGGGAAGGATCTCACGGGCACAGCCGGCGATGTGCAGCTGCTCAATGATATCCTGCTCGTTAGCACCGTCGAAGACGGGGGTCATCACCTTGATGCCCTGGTTTCTGGCGGCAATACCCAGGTGCATCTCCAGCACCTGACCGATATTCATACGGGAAGGAACGCCCAGGGGGTGCAGCACGATATCCAGGGGGGTACCGTCGGAGAGGAAGGGCATATCCTCAGGGGGAAGAATGCGGGATACGACACCCTTGTTACCGTGACGGCCTGCCATCTTATCTCCTACGGAGATCTTACGCTTCTGCGCCACGTATACGCGAACAACCTTGTTGACACCGGGTGCCAGGTCGTCGGAGTTAGAGTGATCGTATACCTTAACGTCTACAACGACACCGCTCTCACCGTGAGGCAGAACCTTGGAGCTGTTACGCACCTCTC
>JAZORW010000073.1:0-4628 GCA_045656805.1 Eubacteriales bacterium
GTTTTCCCCCGAGTGTGACCGAGCCGAGGCGAGAAGCGAACGGGGGCAGCAAATAAAAAAATGAAATTAAACGGCAGAAAAGCCGCAGGCTTTTCAACCTTATCTATCACCCGGCACGAATATAAGACAAAAAAAGGAACTACACCTAACAAGGTATAATTCCTTTTTTTATTTGCGTTTATGCCAAAATTAGCAAGCTACGCCTGCCGACTGACAAATTTCGGGGGTAAATCTTCGTTCGCGACCTAAAGGCGTACAACGGTACGTCGAGGCGAGCGAACGGAGATAGCAAACAAATATTATTTAGATGGCAGAAAAACGCAGTTTTTCAACCTTAAGCTGCCTCCGTCAAATTAAAAAACGAAAGGAGAGTCATACCGCAATGCGATACAACTCTCCCTTTTTGTTTGCGTTTATACCGAAATTTGACGTCGGCAGCTTAGAAGGTGTCGTCTTCCAGAGTGGGAGGAGGAGTTACCACAGTTTCGCTAGTGGTGATCACATCCTCAGTCTCGAAAAGCAGAACCGTCAGGCAGGGGGTAGTATATTCCATCATTTTTACCCCCTCCTTACTTACCTGCCACATAGTCTGCAACAGCAGACATGTAGATGGAGGTAGCCATTGCCAGCTGCTGCTGTGCCTGGGTGTACTCGCTGCTTACAGCGGCGCTATCCAGGAAGTTAGCAATGCAGTAGGTAGCATTCAGGTTACCCTCAGCGGTTACGAAGGTCAGGTTCAGCTTAGTGGTCAGCATACCTGCGTGCAGCTCGTCAACGGTGATAATGCCGTTCTCAACCTCGAAGGTACCAACACCTGCAACCTCCAGGGCGGTGATATCCTCGGTTACCTGGAACTGCAGCTGAATGCCGCTGGTCAGGGTTGCACCAACGATTACCTTACCGGATACGGCAGAGGTGTCAACGGTGATGCTCTTCTGAGTGTAGGCATCAGTAGAGAAGGTCAGGGTAGTACCCAGAGCGTTGTTGAAGTTCTCGATAATAGCGGAGGAACCGTTTGCACTCACCTCAGCGGCGTATGCATACTGTACCATGGTTACCAGCACGCTCTTCAGAGCCTCAGAGGAGGACTCCTTAGCATACATACGGCGGGCGTAGGTCAGGGGAGAATACTCAACGGTACCGAAGGAGGCAACGGTCTCCTCACCGAAGGTCAGAGCAACGGCGAAGGACATCTGCTTATCCATATCGATAGCACGGATACCCTCGATGGCGAATACGTAACGGTCGCCTACCAGAACACCCTCGTAGATGGTGCCATCGCTGATCACGGTTACACCGTCAGCACCGTAGGCGTTTACTACGGATGCGTTGATGAACATGTTCATGGTCACCTCGCTGCCCAGGGTCAGGTTCGCACCGGTCAGCTTCACGGGAGCCAGGGTGGTTACACCGTCGATGGTCAGGGTGTCGCCTGCCTTCAGGTACTCACCGTCCAGGGTCCACAGACCGTCTGCAATGGTCAGGGGCTGTACGTTGTCACTATCCACGTACTGGGTCAGCTCGGGGGCACCGGTGTAGGTTACCTTCAGCAGTCTATCACACTCAACCAGATCCATCAGCTGGATGTTTCTGATCTTGAGGAACTTATAGTTGGTGTCGTCGTAGGTGTCTTTGGTGGTAACGCCCACGCTGATCTTATCATTATACCCGAAGCCGCTGATAGCGGTAGCACCACCGGTGAAGGTGTTGTTATAAATGCCAGTCAGCTCAGCATCGGTAATACCGTAGCCATAGAGGGTAGGCACGGGATTTGCCTTGTTGGAGATGGTGACGTAAATAGCCAGGCCCTCAGCTACGGGCAGTGCATAGATCACCACGGTGTTCCAGCCCTCTGCCAGCTTGGCATCCGTGTTTTCCAGGGTACCGTCAGCGGCGATAGACACGATAGCAGTACCGGAGTTCTTTGCATGGGCAGTGATCTTAAAGCCTGCAAAGGTGGTAGCATCGAAATGAATGTCGAAGGACATGGCACCTGCCGCACCGGTGAAGTTATTCTTCACGTACAGAGGATACTCGTTGCCTACAGCCAGACCGGTGATCACAATGGCGTCGTTGGCATCGTCGAAGGAGAACTTACTTGCCAAACCGGAGTTCCAAGTCACAGTATCGTCGATGGAGGTAGCACCCAGCTCAGTCACGCCGGACCAGTCAGCGGTGTATACCACATTTGCGGTATAGCCCTTCAGGAAGTCGGTGATGGGGGTGAAGGTCTCCTCGCCGGTTACGTATGCAGTCTGGCCGCAGGTATAGATCTTACCGTTAGAGGCCATCCAGCCGTTTACACCTGCGAAGGTGGGCATGGTCACTGCCTTTGCCTCGCCGTCTGCGGGGAACAGCAGGGTCTCATCCTCATAGCCCTCGAAGGTTACCTCATAGTAGGAAACCTCCTTCACGGTCAGGTTGTGTACCTCAACGCCACCCAGCTGCAGTATGCCTGCAGCGGTGTTATAGGTTCTGAGCTGAAGTGCAGTGGTGTTGGCGGTACAGGTGCTCAGACCAGTGGTGGGGAATTTCTTGGTTGCCTTATATACGTCCTCATTGATTGCCAGGCTCTCCTCGGTGAACACGTCCAGGGCGGAGGTCTCACCGCTCTCCAGTGCCACGTATACGGGGGCAGCGGTTTCGCCCTCGGCAACAGGCATGGTGATCAGGGTAAATACGTTCCAGCCTGCCTTAGCGGTCAGACCGGTGTCGGTAGCAACCCAAGAGGTGGTCTTGGTATTGTCCCAGTACAGGGGGAACTCACCGTTGGCGTCAGCAGTATCGGATACGTAGCCCAGACTCACGCGGGAGGAGTTGATTGCAAGTCCAAAGCCTGCGAAGTTATCGGGGTCAACGTAGAACTTAATACGCAATACGTTACCGCCTGCCTGAATGCCGGATGGCAGACCGGTGAGCAGCAGAACGTTCGAGGCCAAGCTACCCTGGAAATACAGGTTGCCGTTCTCGGAGTCGAAGGCGTAGCCGGTCACAAAGCTCTCGGTCAGTGCCTCGTAGCTCTCGTATTGGGTGATGCCTCTGAACTCCAGCACAGCCTTACCGCCGGCTGCTTCCTTTTCGCTCAGAATGCCCTTAAAGTTGGAGTAACCGCCGTTACCCACTTCGGAGCCCTTCCAGTCAGGGGTAAAAAGATTGTCAACGCTATACTCGGTCACAGGGTCGGACTCAGCAGCGCCGACAGAGAGAGGCAGAGCAGCAAACAGCACGCCGCACACCATCATCAGTGCCAGAGCCGCTGCAGTGACTCGCCCGAAGAAACGATTCTTCATTGTAGGAACCTCCTAAAATAAAATTGCTTATATAACAAATAGATATGTCCATTTTAATAAGTAAGAGAATGGAATTCTATATGTATTGTATACAAGTTTTTTGTTCACAAATTGTACAGGATGTACACTGTGCCAAGTTTTCTTGGGACTTCGGGACATGGGGTCTTGCAAAAAAAATAAAAAAAGAGTATACTGTGAGAGGCAAGACACAAACGCTGTTCAAAAACGGAGGAATCAACCGTGGAATACCGCATCAATATCGCAGGGCTGGAGAGAGATCTCACCCTATGCCCCATTTCAGACACCCTCTATATCGGTGCCTTCATCATGTTCGGCGATACCGAACTGACCGAGCACTGTGCAAAAGAGCTGCTGAGGCGTGCCCCCCAGGACTTCGACGTGATGATCACCGCAGAGTCCAAGGGCATTCCCCTGATCTGCGCCATGACCCGCCAGGCAGGGCAGAACCGTTACGTGCTGGCCAGGAAGTCTGTGAAGCTGTATATGAGCAACGTGCTGAAATGCGAGGTGCAGTCCATCACCACCGCCAACCCCCAGACCCTGTATCTGGATGGCTCTGACGTGGAGTATCTTCGCGGCAAAAAGGTGCTGATCGTGGACGACGTGATCTCCACCGGTGCATCTCTTGAGGCACTGGAGGCGCTGGTTGAGAGATGCGGCGGCACCGTGGCAGGCAAGATGGCTGTACTGGCAGAAGGCGAGGCAATCGGCCGTGGGGACATCGTCACCCTGGCACCCCTGCCCCTGTTCTCCGCAAATGGGAAGCCCCTATCTTAACAGGCTCCGCCTTGACAAAACAAAGAGTAAGAGCAAAGGAACGATTCCTCTGTTCTTACTCTTTTTTATTCTGTTAAATGAAGTCCCCCGAAGGGCGATGAAGTCCGCCCATGGCGGATGAAGTCCAAGGCACAGCCTTGGATGAAGTCAAATCCGTCCATCTTACAATCTTGCACAGCAAGACTTCACCGCGTAAGCGACTTCATCCACCTGCTGTGGATTTCATCCGTCGGACCAAAGGGAACGACGGATTTGATTGCGTGATGCCCTAACTGGAGCGTCGCGCTTCTCCATGCTTCCTCTCTTTTTTCTCAGAAAAAGAAGGTGTGTCCGCCCAGGGTAAAGGCGTACTGTCTGTTTTTGGTGATCCAGTTGTGAGAGGTGATGTTCAGGTTACAGAAGAACAGTACCTCGTTGGAGATGCTGTACCCCTCCAGGCACATCTTGGCCACACAGACGGACAACCAGGCAGGGCTGTTATACACCGTGCCGTTAGACACAGGGGTGAACTGTCCGCTCTGGAATACCACGCCCTTGACC
>JAZORW010000074.1:0-4452 GCA_045656805.1 Eubacteriales bacterium
GGCAGGCCAATCTAAAACGCACTTGTGCGTCGCCAGTAACATCTAGGGTTCTACCCGAAAATGAAATACCCCCGGTTCTACCGGGGGATTTTTATTTTGTTTTAGGAATATCTCCCATGACTTATCTTGACTTTTATGAGGAATGCTATCTTTGAAGGGAGAGTATCCTATGAAGAAAATTGTATTCATATTCTGTGTGGGACTATTAGCTACGGCATTGCTGATAACGAATGCTCACGCTGCATGTGACCACTGGTATATTCGTCACAGCGGAAACGGTGATGCCCCCGCCTGCGACGCTCGCTTTGATTATCTGGATCTATACAACGCCTATTATATGGACAAAAGGGCAGCCAAGGAAACAAAAAACGCCCCCATCCTGTATCTAACCTTTGATGCAGGGTATGAGAACGGTAATATTGAGAAGATTCTGAACGTATTAAAGGATGAGGATGTCCCTGCCGCCTTTTTCGTTCTGCAAAATATGGCGTACAAGGCCCCTGGGCTTCTTAGACGCATGGCGGAAGAAGGGCATATGATCTGTAACCATACGGCTCATCACTGTGACGTGACGCAGCTGTCAAAAAGTGAGTTTGAAGCAGAGCTGAAGGAAATGGAAAAGGTATACGACGAGAAAATTGGCGGTTGCCTTTCTCCCTATTTTCGTCCGCCGGAAGGCACCTTTAACGAGCAGGTGCTGGAGTGGGCGCAGAGTATGGGGTATACCACGGTTCTATGGAGCTTCGCATATCCCGACTGGGACAATGAAAAACAGCCTGACCCTGATTGGGCAAAGAAAAAAATCCTATCAAACACCCATGACGGTGCTATCGTGTTGCTCCATCCTAACTCTGCCACCAATGCAAAGATCCTACGCGATCTGATAAAAGAGTGGCGAAATATGGGTTATGAATTTGGCACGCTGGATATGCTACGAAAATAAGAAAACGGGCCTATGCCCGTTTTCTTTTCTTATTCTTCCTCAGCTGCCTCGTGAATGACCATGATTTCATCAATTTTAGGCCATGCGGCAAATACGTACATAAACGTAACACTTGAGAAGAGGGTCAGAATAGCAATGCCAAGAGAAATGACGATGAGACGTCCACCAAAGCCAATGGCGAATATGAATAGCAGTGCTGTCAATATAACCGCACCCAGGGTAGCAAGAGCGTTTCTCTTAAAGCCGAGAAGCACAAAATAGGCTGCATTCTTGATCATTTTCCAAATCTTCATCTGGAAGGATACAATCTGCAAATATGCGTACACACGTAAAATGAAGAAGAACAGCAGGATGATCACGTTTGTCCAGAAGAAGAAATTAGAGAGGAAGTTTCCACCGGACACAAAAAGAGAATAGACGTTGTAGGGGAGTATTACCAAAACCGCAACGTCAATCAGGCCAAAGCAGAATGCCTGCCTGCGGTTTCTGCGAATAGCATCCCAGAAATCACTCCAAAGGAATACGGGGCGACCCAAAACAATGTTTCTGAGAATATAGATGACACCCACGTTCACAAAACCCCAGGTGAAGATGGTCAGGGCACCCAATCCATACAGAACGTAGGTCCACGGGGTAGCTGCATACAGGGCAACCGGTGTACCTGTGACACCCAGCATTGCCAGGTCTGACGGAGAGAAGCCACCTCTTAGGCCACTGATCGCATCCACAATGCTGAAAAGCTCACCAGCCGGCTGCAGATATGCAGCTTTTCCTACACCCAAGAGTGCCATCACGATGAACACCACAGGGAAATTGCCCAGCAGCATCATAACGTTCAGCATCAAAAATCTGCTGAAGAAGTTTTCACGGTATAGAATCCAAAAGCGCTTAAGATTGGGGGGAAGATTTTGTTCCGCCTTGGAAATTCCACGTCCATCCTTTTGAGGACGAAAGGGCCAAAGTCCCCTCTTTTTTTTCTGTGTCAAGGCATAGCCTCCAAAAAATATTCTTATATAAATATACCATAGGTTTGTATGAAATTCAAGTCGTGGGTGTAAACATATCTTGAATCATAAAAATAAGTCTGTTATAATGTAAAAAAAGGAGGTGCTAAATGAACAAAAGTGAAATCTGCCAGATTTACCGTGCAGAGCCTGTTGTGCAAACGCAGCACCTCACTCTACGCCCTCTCACTATGGGAGATCGAGATGACCTATATGAGATGTCACATCCGCCCCAGGTTTCTAAGTTTGTTATGTGGGATCCTCATCCTAATAAAAGGTATACCAAACGGTGCCTGGCAAACCTGATAGCTTCCTTTCGCAACCATACCTATTGGGAATGGGCGGTGGTGGAAAAGGCGTCCGGTAAAATGATTGGCACCTGTGGATTTACCGCATTTCGGTATGCAGACGGAGTGGGAGAGATCGGGTATTCCTTTAACCCCGACTTTTGGGGGAGAGGATACGCCACAGAGGCTGTTGAAGCCACACTGCGGTTTGGGTTTGACGTATTAGGACTAAAGGAAATCGAGGCCCTGTGTGCCATAGAAAACGTAGCCAGCGAAAATGTCCTTAGCCGTGTGGGGATGCTGTCTGACACCGATACCAGGATGCTCCTGATCAAGGGTAAGGGCATGGAGGTTCGACGCCACAGCATTTTAAGAGAAGCATATAAGAACAAATGAGGTGCGACAGTAGCCGCACCTCTCATATTTTTATTTGCCCCCACATAGTATTTCTATAAAAAGGGGGTATGAAATATGAAGAAATTTCTTATGTCATTCGTTTCAATTGTGCTATTAATAGGCGTTTTGTCACTTTATTCTGCGGCAGATACTTATATCGACACAGAGGATCCAACCGGAGGCGACAGTGGCAGTACGCCTGTTGGCGGTGTGATCGCAGCACCCGAAATAGATGCCAAGGCGTCACTGGTGATGGAAGCCAGCACAGGGGCAGTGCTATATGAAGATAATTCAGAGGAGGCGTTGCCTCCCGCATCTGTGACCAAAATCATGACCTTGCTTTTAGTGATGGAGGCACTGGCAAATCACTCTGTAACACTGCAGGATATGGTAACCGTTTCCGCTTATGCCGCCTCAATGGGGGGCTCTCAGGTGTTTCTGGCCGAGGGCGAACAGCTGACTTTAGAAGACCTATTAAAATGTACGGTTATCGCCAGCGCGAACGATGCGGCAGTTGCCCTGGCGGAATACCTGATGGGTAGCGAGGAAGCCTTCGTCACAGCGATGAACGAGCGCGCAAAAGAGTTAGGGGCAAACACCGCCCATTTCGAAAACGTTACGGGGCTGGATGATGACACGCAAAACCACGTGATGAGTGCTATGGATATTGCTCTCATCTCAAGAGAGCTGATTTCACATAAGCAGATTCTCACTTACAGCTCCGTATGGATGGACAGCATCCGCGGGGGAGAATTTACACTGACAAATACTAACCGCCTGATCCGCTTTTACGATGGTGCGACAGGTCTAAAGACCGGCTCTACGGACAAAGCAAAGTTCTGTATTAGTGCAACCGCCGATAAAAACGGAATGGAGCTGATCGTAGTGATTATGGGTGCCCCATCACGTGATAGTCGTAACATGTCTGCCAAAACACTGTTCGACTGGGCATATGCTAACTACGGGCTATACACAGATCCCGCCACAGGAGGGGAGGACGTTCACGTTTTGTGCGGAAAAGAGGACAGCGTAGGCAGCCAGACGCAATCCTTTGCAATCGTGCTTCCCAAGGGCTCTTTATCTTCGGTAGAAAGGTCTGTTTCCTATACAGAAAGCATTTCCGCCCCTGTTTTACCGGGAGATACCCTGGGGACAGTAACCTATACCGTAGGGGGAGAAGTAGTAGGAACAGTGCCAATTTTCGCCACGGAAAGTGTTGAAAAACTCAATTTGTGGGGCGTATTTGTGAGGATGGTGAAAATATATATTCTTTCTTGACGAATTTTCTTATTTTTCATTGCATTTTTCGAGGGAATGTAGTAAAATATTGGTACTATAAACGAGATGGATTTTGGAGGTTCCAATGACACTTTCCCTTAGCGAAAAGTATTTAGACGGGTTCGTTTCTGCCAGTGAGATTGCAGAGTCCGAGAGCGCAGCTTACACCGCCTTTGATACCCTTATGTCCCGCACCGGTGCAGGCAACGACTTTTTGGGTTGGGTAGACCTGCCCGTAGACTACGACAAGGAAGAATTTCAGCGTATTGAGGCCGCTGCACAGCGTATTCAGAAGAGCTGTGATATTCTTCTGGTTCTCGGCATTGGAGGTTCCTATCTGGGTGCACGTGCAGCCATTGAGTTTGTAAAATCTCCTCTTTATAACTCCCTGAAGAAGGACACCCCCGACATCTATTTTGCCGGTAATAATATCAGCACCACGGCACTGACCGAGCTTCTCTCTATCTGTGAGGGCAAGGATCTGTGCGTAAACGTTATTTCCAAGTCCGGTACCACCACCGAAACTGCCGTTGCATTCCGTGTG
>JAZORW010000075.1:0-12701 GCA_045656805.1 Eubacteriales bacterium
CCGATCAGGCAGGGGTTATTCTTTTGCCTACGGCACAGGATCTGAATAACGCGGGCCAGCTCTGCCTCACGGCCTACGATCCTATCCAGCTTTCCTTCTGCTGCACGGCGGGTCAGGTTTGTACAGAAGGTTTCCAGAGTCTTGCGCTTTGGATCAGGGCGACGGGGCTTGGCTTTCTTTTCCCCCGCATCATTTCCTTCCTTTTGATTTTCGGTCTGGTCCTTCATTTTAGGGCGACCGCCACGCATGAAAGGAAATCCCATCTGTCCCAGCAGCTTAGGCAGGGGCATGGGAGGAGCACCGGCATCCTCACCGGAATTTTCATCCTCGGTATCCCCCTCTTCGCTCCCCTCCTGGGAAGATTCAAGGAAGGACATCATATCCTCGCTCATTTGATTAAGAGCCTCTTCGGTAATGCCCATCTTTTCCAGCATTTCCGCACCCTGAGGGATAATGCCCAGCTCATTGGCACACTGGAAGCACAGCCCCTCGCTAACAGGCTCTTTATCCTTATCCTCGGGGTTCATCCGAGTAACAAACACCACAGCGATACGCTTATGGCATTTTGCACACATTTGCATATTTGACCTCGCAAAAAAGTTCAGCTAGTGTTTAATAGAAAGCAGGAATGCCAGGGGGTTAAAGTCGTAGATATACCTGGCAACGTAGGATTTCTCAATGGAAAAATCAGCGATGAGAGAATATTTAGACAGACTATCTATCGCCAGGATCCGAATTCCTGCCTGGCAAAGCAGCCACACCAGGGCTGCTGTCAGTGATAGACCCACGCAGGCCCCCAGCACTGTATTCAACTGTTTGATAACGGGAAGCTCGAACAGCTCCTCCATCGCCTCAAAGAACAGATACAGGAACAGACGGATCACAAAATACAGAGCAATACAGCAAAGCACGTAAACAACTGCGTTGACCAAGGGGTATGACAGATCAGCAATCACCGTGTGGTACATCCCCTCGCCGCTTTCATACGCACGCTGAGCATACTGATCCAGGTTATACCCAAAGTGTTCTGCCACCAGACGAATAAAGGTAGGCACCTCCTTAAGAAGTGCCTCGGGCGACTCTGCGGAGGAAACGTCCTCCAGCTCTGCCCAGTTAAGCACCCACGTGGCAAACAGATCTGCAAAGATACGTTTAGTGAGAATGGCGGACACAAACTTTGAGGCAAAGGCTGATATCACGATAGATGTCAGCTTTCTCCATCTGTTGAATATCAGGGCTAGAAGTCCCTTCTTAAATCCGTAAATCAAGCCGATCAAAAGCAAAGAAACAACGACGATATCAATAATGATAGCCAGCGTCATTTTTTATACCTCCTTTGGCTTTATTTACCTCATATTATTATACAACAGCCTGGTTTCTATGTCAACGAATGAAGGAAAATTCAACGCCAGACCACGTTCTCCTCACCCATGACTCGACTTAGGTCATTCAGCAGTTGTTCGCTTACGTCTACCCCTTGTCCTCCAGCCTTCATATATTTCCCGGATCCCTCATCATAAAAGACTACGGGAGAGTTACCGGGCACACATTTTAGGATCATCTGAATAGTTTTAGTCACGGAAGACTCCACAGAGGGAACCTTGAGATATAAAGTCTTCTGTTTTTGTGGCGTAGCCTCAGCCACAGTATTTGTTCTGTCAAACTCCTCATTTGTCAGCAGTGGCGTCAGGCGGGAAAGGATCAGCTTTGCCTTCTCCCCTTCTTTAACGGTGATCTCACCCTCTATATAGACCCCTGTGCCCAGGGATAGGTATCTGCCATAGGCAGAATACTGCTTCGGGAATGCAATGATCTCCATAGAGCCGCCCACGTCCTCCAGGGTAATGAACGCCATGTCCTCGCCCCGCTTTGTGGTTTTCACCTTGGTAGATGCTACGATACCTACAACGCTTGCTTTGTCACGGTCGGACAGCTCGCCTTGGCTTTCTCCATTTTCGTCAAAAGCCTCCTGAAGCTCAGCGATAGAAGTATAGCTCAGGGTATCTGCGTGATGCCTAAATCCATCAAACAAACTTCCGGAGAAATAAAAACCCGTAATTTCTTTTTCGAAGGCTAAGAGGTCCTTCTTGGGATACTCAGGAATTTGAGGATATTCGACAGCCCCCTGAGGGACGCCGGCATCATCCATAAGTCCAAATAGATCCATTTGTCCCGTCACGTTTTCGTGCGCCTTAGCCACCGCACGGGAGATCAGCTCATCATAGACAGCCATCAGGCGAGAACGGTACACGCCAAGGGAGTCAAACACGCCGCACTTGATCATGGATTCGATCTGTCTGCGGTTCAGATCCGCCCCAGCCATTCGATCTATGAAATCCTCAAAGGAGCGGAAGGCTCCTCTTTTTCTTTCATTCAATAGGGCATCTATGAACAGCTTACCCACGTTTTTAATGGCAAGGAAGCCGTACCGCACCTGTCCGTTGGCAGCAGAGAAATCCATTGTGCTGGCATTTACGTCAGGGGGCAGGACACGCACGTCAAACCGTGCGGGATCGCAGCTGACACCGCAGGACATCAGTGCCGCCAAGTATTCAGCAGGATAATGTGCCTTCAAATAGGCAGTGCGGTAAGAGATCATTGCATACGCCGTAGCATGGCTACGGTTAAATGCGTAGCTGGCAAAGCTCTCCATATCCGCAAAGATTTCTTCCGCCGCACGAGATGAGACTCCTCTTTCCAGAGCACCACGGATGAAATCATCCTTTTCCCTTGCCATCTCATCTGCCTTTTTCTTAGACATAGCACGACGCACCAGATCTGCTCTGGCATAGGAATACCCTGCCAGGGACCTGAATATCTGCATAACCTGTTCTTGGTATACGATACAGCCGTAGGTATAATTCAGGATAGGTGCCAACAGGGGGGTAGAATACTCTACCCTTTCCATTCCCAGCTTTCTGGCGATAAAGGTATCAATAGAATCCATAGGGCCGGGACGGTACAGGGCAATGGTTGCCACAATATCCTCAAAGCAGCTGGGCTTCATTTCACTGAGAACACGGCGAATACCACCGGATTCCAGCTGGAATACCCCCTCAGTCCTTCCCTGAGAAATCATACGGTAGGTGACTGGGTCATCAAAGGGAATGCTGCCCAGAGTAAAGCCGGGATTGGTCTTTCTGATCTCGCTTTCTGCCCGATCCATGATGGTCAGATATCTAAGCCCAAGGAAGTCAAATTTGATAAGACCCAGCTTCGCTACGGTATCCATATCAAATTGGGTAACGATCACGTCACCGTTCATTGCCAAGGGCACGTAATGGGACACAGACTTTTCTGTAATCACAATGCCTGCTGCATGGGTAGACGCGTGTCGGGGCATCCCCTCCACTGCCATAGACATATCCAGCAGTCTTTGTACGTTGGGATCCCCTTCGTAGAGATCGTTGATCTCACGAAGTTTTACGGCTTCCTTTAGGGGCAGATGGGTGGGAATCAGCTTCGCCACTGCATCCACGTCTCCGTAGGACATGCCCATAGCCCGACCAACGTCACGCACCGCTGCCCTTGCGGCAAGAGTACCGAAGGTGATGATCTGTGCAACGTGGTCGTCTCCGTATTTTTCACGGACGTAGGCAATCGCCCTATCTCTATTTTCGTAGCAAAAGTCGATATCAAAGTCTGGCATGCTTTGACGCTCTGGGTTTAAAAACCGTTCAAAGAGCAAATCATAGCGAATACTATCCACGTCTGTTATGCCGATGCAGTATGCCACCAAGCTTCCAGCACCGCTTCCCCGTCCGGGGCCGACGGAGATCCCGTGGGTTTTAGAATAGTTTACAAAGTCCTGTACGATCAGAAAATAGGCAGAAAAGCCCATGGTATCGATCACGTCCAGCTCATAGTGGATCCTCTGAATGTATTCCTCACGGGAGTTTCTGTCAAAGGTGATCTTACCCTCCCTCACCAGACGGTCAAATCCGGAGAGAGTCATTTGGGTCAGCACGTCTTTATGGGTTTTACCTGAAGGCACGGGACAGCTGGGAAGATGCAGCTCACCAAAGGTAAAGTCAAAATGGCATCTATCTGCAATCAGTGCTGTGTTTTCAGTGGCACCGGGGTACATAGAGAACATGCGCTCCATCTCCTGCGTGCTCTTAAAGTAAAATTCGTCAGTTTCAAAGCCCAAGGGCTTGCCTTCCGTTAAGGTGGTGTTGGTTTGAATGCACATCAGTGTGGCCTGCATTTCACTGTCACGGCGACGCAGATAATGCACGTCGTTGGTTGCCACCAGAGGGATACCGGTTTCCTTAGAAATGGCAGAAAGAGAAGCAGCCACACGCTTTTCATCAGGAATATCGTGGTCCTGAATTTCCAGGTAGTAGTTATTCTGCCCGAATACATCTCTGTATTCTATTGCTTTTTTCTTCGCGACTTCGTAATCGCCTGTCAAAATCAGGCGGGGAACCTCCCCGGCCACGCAGGCAGAAAGAGCAATCAGCCCCTCGTGATAACGGCGTAGTAGCTCCATATCTACACGGGGCTTCATATAAAAGCCCTCTACGTGGGACAGGGATACCAGCTGCATCAGGTTATGATACCCGATTTCATTCTCGCACAGTAGCACCAGGTGGTGTCCGGATATATCCTGTTTGCCTTCTTTTTTCAGGTGATCTCTGGGTGCAACGTAGACCTCACAGCCAATAATCGCCTTGATTCTCTCGGCCTTGCAGGCACGCCAAAAGTCCACGGCACCGTACAGTACACCGTGGTCTGTGATGGCAACAGCCTCCTGGCCCTGCTCTTTGGCCACCAAAGGAATGTCTGCAATGCGGCAGGCACCGTCTAAAAGGCTGTATTCGCTATGCAAATGCAGATGAACGAATCTTCCCATAAACCTTCCTTACACGCCGTGATCGGCGGCAATTTTCAATATTCTTTTCAGTCGATTGTTTAGCCCCGATTTGGTAAGCGGGGGCACGCTTAGCCGTGCCAAGCCTGATAGGGTAGCTTCGGCATTTTCCAAAATGAGATCTGCCGTCAGTCTTAACTCGTCGCTAAGAAGTGAAAACTTGCCCAGGTCCTTCATTCGCCTTATGATTTCTCTATGCTGGGAGAGCCTGTCCACGCTACGGCTGATATTTCTGAAGGAGCAATTGTTCTGCCTATTGGTCAGATTACTGATAGACCCTCGTACGTAGGTGTCCTGTAGGTCAAAATACATATCAGTTAGCCCCATGAGAGCCAGTATGTTGCCCACCCCCTCCGCACTGCGGTAGTATAAAAGGGCTCGTCCACCTCTTATGGAACGTTTCGGAGGCAATGCTCTATCGGATAGATACTTTTCCAGCATCTCCACACGACAGTGAGGCATAAAATCGAATCTGAAGCCGCTGTTTGGATCCTGCGGATAGGCACACAGTAGAAAAACGCCACGCAAAAAATAGGTGTGGCACTCCTGGCACCGTAGCTGCTCGTTAACGTCGCCGCCCTCCTCTAAACAGGAGAGAAAGCGAAGGGCGGAGGGGGAAGAAAAGCAAAGAGTCACTCCCCCTGCACCCCTTCTTGGAGTCACCTGACACTCAGCGTGGTATACCTCGCTGACCAGTTCTATAAGCGTTTTTAGAGTGGCATCGCCGCTCAGGGGCATTTGAAGGATACCGTCCTCACAGGTGGCGCTCACGAAAAGGGCACCCAGAAGAAAAGCCTTGCGACAGCACGGTTTCTTGGGTATTTCACTGCATAAACGCAGCTTGATCTCACTGCCGTAGGACATTTTATCCTCCTATTCCCTGATAATTTCTGTTTGCAGCATAATGCCGCTTCTATCATACACCGTACGTACGATGTGAAAAATGAGTTGGTTTACGTCGGCGGCAGTAGCTTCGCCGCGATTAATAATAAAGCCTGCATGCTTCTCAGACACCTGAGCTCCGCCCACGGTATATCCACGAAGTCCGGCCTCCTGTATCAGCTGTCCTGCAAAGGATCCTGGCGGCCGTCTAAAGACGCTGCCTGCACTTGGGAATTCCAGTGGCTGTGACTGTCGGCGTCTATTCTCTACGTAAGCGATTTGAGTCCGCACAAGATCCGTTCTGCAGGGGCTAAAGCGAAGGGAAGCGCCTAAAAGCACCACCTCGCCCCGCTGGAAGACACTCTCCCGATAACCGAATCCACACTCATCGTATCCCAAACTTACAAAGGTATCTGTCAGGGGACAATACCCCTGTACCGCAGTCACCAGATCACACATCCGTGTGCCAAAGGCACCCGCATTCATAACCACTGCGCCTCCAACGGTACCGGGAATTCCCCATAAATTCTCAGCCCCTGCCAGCCCTCGTGTGGCACATGCCTCTATGACAGAGGCCAGCATGGCTCCGCATTCCGCCTCGCAGCGATAATCGGAGAAAACGACCTTAGAGCATTCCCGCACAACGATCCACACGCCCGAGAAGCCCTCGTCGCGTGCCAAAATGTTGCTACCGCCGCCAATAATGCGGTATGGAATTCCCAGACGCTTTGTCAGTCTGATAACTTCAACAATTGCATCCTTTGTCTTTGGGAACACAACGTAGTCTACCTCACCGCCTATGTGAAAGGTGGTCAGGTGTGCCGCAGGATACCCCGTCAGCAGCCTAACGTCAGATATAGATGAAAGTGCAGCTTCAAAGGTTTGTGACACGATCCACCTCCGTCATAGCATTGTATTGTCATTTCACAATACGACGAAGGCAACCTTTTCATGCCCGATCCAGATGAATTTTTTCTTCCCGCATATCCACAGCGGCCCTCCGCTGAGCATCGGTTACACGAATACCGCCAAGTACTCTGGACAGTTCGTTGATCCTTCCCTCCTCGTCCAGAGGAAGGAGAGTGGTAATGGTACGCCCGTCCTCCTCATGCTTAGAGATGAGATAATGCACGTCTGCCAGAGAGGCGATCTGTGCAGAATGGGTAACGCAGAAAATCTGGGTCTTTTTAGATAGATCTAAGAGCTTCAGCCCAATTTTTCTTGCTGTCTGCCCGGATACGCCACTGTCTATTTCGTCGAAGATCATGGCAGACATGCCCGTGCGTTCGCTTTCCACACTCTTGAGTGCCAGCATAATGCGAGCCAGCTCTCCTCCCGATGCCACACGGGAAAGGGAGTGCATATCCTCACCCTTGTTAGCGGAGATCATAAAATCCACGTTGTCATAGCCATCGGTGCCCAGCTCATATTCCCCTGTGGCACTCATCATAGGCTCCACAGACACACGGAAGGTCACCCTGGGCATATCCAGGAAGGTGAGGATCTCCACCACCTTGCCTGATAGGATCTCTCCTGCTTCCAGGCGTTTGGCATGCAGACGGTCTGCCAGCTCTACACACCGGGCAGTTTCATCCTTCAGAAGAAGGCGAAGTTCCTCAAGCCTATCGTCTGCATTCTGCAGAAGGGCGAGCCTGGATGCTATTTGATTACGGTACTCTAGCACCTCAGAGACAGTGCTACCGTATTTTTTCTTTGCCTTATCTATGGCATTGAGGCGAGCTGCAATCTTATTGAGAAGAATAGCAGGGTCTTCCTCGTAATCCTCTCCCAGGTCGTGAATTCTCTCAGCAAGATCGTCGAGGCGCCATTTGCAGTCCTTTAGCTCATTTGCCAAGGTCTCCGCCTCACCAATCACGTCCTGTAGGGTCTCTACCGCCGCCACACAGCGGTCGATTAGCATCAGGGCGTTCCCCTTTTCAGCACCCTTCAGTGCCTTCCAGGCGAAGGAGGTTTGACGGAAAATACGTTCGCTGTTCTTGATGCGTTTTTCCTTCTCCTCCAGTATCTCATCCTCACCCACCTTTAGCTTCAGTGCATCAATATCAGTGAGCTGGTAGGTCAGCATCTCGATGGTTCTCAGGCGCTCTGCCTCACTACGGGTGATCTCATTGATCTCCCCGCGAATAGCTGAGTACTTCTCGTATGCGCTCTTATAATCTACAGAAAGAGCAGCTATTTGGGCGAAATCGTCAAGAATGCGAATATAAGAGGTGCTATCGTATAGAGTGAGGGTATCACTTTGCCCGTGGATATCCACAAGATAGGGGGAAATTGCTTTCAGGGTTCCCAGAGAAACGGGAGAGCCGCCCACTTTGATCTTGCCTCTACCGTCAATGGATATTTGCCTTTCAACAGTGAGTTTTCCCTCACCGTCCGGGGAAATGTCCAGCTTGGACAGTTCATCGACAGCAGAAGGAGAAAAACCGCTGAAAATACCCCAAACAAGGGCGTATTCCTCACCGGTACGGATCAAAGAACGATCCGCCTTATTCCCCGTCAGCAGCCCGATACTGTCTATTAAAATGGATTTACCTGCACCCGTCTGGCCCGTCAAAGCCTGGAATCCGCGGGTGAAGTCCACCTCCAGCCTTCTAATTAAGGCCACGTTTTCAATGTAAAGTGTTTCCAGCATAGTTCAATAGGTGTGGATCAGATCGCGGATGCTGTTAGCCAAGAGGGTGGCACTGTGTGGGCTCTTAGCAGCGGCAAAAATGGTATCGTCACCGGCGACACAGCCCAGGTAATTTTCCATTCTGGCGTTATCGAGACATGCTGCAACCGCCTGTGCCATACCTGCACAGGTGTGAATTACCAGCATACTGCCAGCAACCTGAACGGAGGTGATAGCTTCTGTCACGGAGCTGTTAAATTTAATGGCGGATGCCCCCTTCAAACCGGGTGCCTCATAGCGATAGGTCCCCTTTGGAGTCATCACCTTTAGCAGTTTTAGTTCTCGAATATCCCGGGACAAGGTAGCCTGAGTGGCATAGATACCCTCATGGCACAGCCTGGCACACAGTGCCTCCTGTGTGTCAATCTGATAGGTGGATATAATTCGCAGGATCGCATCCTGCCGTACTGCTTTACGTGTCATTCCTTAGCCTCCGCCAATTCCATTTTTCTTCTGAGGGTGGTGATGGTGGGTAAATGTCCGAAAGAGATGGTGCGCAGGTTTTTCTTCGCTGCACGCACCGAGATGCTCTCCCCTCGCTGCAGCTCTCTGGCTTCACGACCGTCCAGGGTTACGTACAGGCTCTCTCCCTTAGGCGAGGTGTTGGTTACACAAATGTGACAGTCAGGAGACAGCACCATAGCACGGTTAAAGAAGGAATGAGGGCAAACGGGGGTAACACAGATGGCACGCATGGTAGGATCTACAACGGGACCCCCGGCAGAGAAAGAGTAGGCAGTAGAGCCGGAAGGCGTGGCAACCAGAAGCCCGTCGCCGTGATAGCGGATACGGTTTCCCGTATTATCCGTCAGCGTCATGTCGGCGATACCGTAGCTATTGGGATGTGCCAGGAACACCTCATTCAGTGCCAGATAAGGAATAGCGTGTACGTCACCGTTCTTATCTATGTACTCTGCACACAGCGTCATACGCTGGGTTTCGATATATTCGCCAGTCAAAAGGCTGTCTAATTCAGAGAGATCCGTAGCATCCAGCTCAGCCAAATACCCCAGACGCCCCATATTGATGCCCAGGAGGGGCACCTCCAGCTCCATCGCCTTTCTGGCAGCGTCCAAAACAGAGCCATCGCCGCCAATGACGATAATTGCCTCAGGCACCAAGTCTTCAGCAGCCACCTGACACCCAAGGCGAGAGGACAGTTCCTTGTCACCGCCATCAATATAGACATGCCCGCCGGCATTTAACAGGCGTGACACAGCTGCCGCAGTCACGGATAGTCCTTCATCCTTTTTGCAGTTCGCTATAATCAAAAATTGCTTTAGTGCTTTCATAAAACACCCCTTTTTTGGCGCGACATAAGCGTGCCGAAGTCGTTCATTTTACAAAGTGTGCTAAATACTCTACGTTCCCGTCGCCACCAAGTATGGGGGACTCCATGACCCCTTGCAGTCGGAAACCGCACTGTGTGGCGGTATCTACCACCCTTTTCACAGCCTCCTCTCGGGCACGGGCATTACGCACGATGCCACCGCCGCCCACCTGAGCCTTTCCTACCTCAAACTGAGGCTTGATCAGGCTAACCAAACTACCGCCTTCCACTAAAACAGCGGCAACGGAGGGTAAAATCAGGGTTTGAGAAATAAAGGACACGTCCATAGTCACCACTTCAATAGGTTGTGGAAAGTCCGCTTTTTTCATATAGCGGGCATTCCTCTCCTCAATGCTAGTCACTCTTTTATCTCTAAGCAGGCTCTCATGCAGCTGACCGCGTCCGTTTTCCAGGGCATAAACAGCCACAGCACCGTGCTGAAGAAGGCAATCGGTAAATCCCCCGCTGGATGCCCCTATGTCCAGTGCCACACGTCCATCAACGGGAACCCGGAACCCTTCAAGGGCAGCCTCCAGCTTCAAACCGCCGCGACTGACGTAACGGCAAAGGGAGCGATCCACCTGTACGTCACACCCATCCTCTACCTGATGAGAGGTACGGTCACAGATGCTACCCGACAGGGCTACGGCACCCGATTTGATCAGACGTTGTGCCTCGCTGCGGCTACGGGCCAGACCCTTTTCCACAAGATACAGATCAATTCTCATTTCTTACGGCTAAGCAGCTGATCCACCAGGGAGATAAATGCCGGGGACACATAGGGCATAACCGCCTTCTTTGCCTGTTCCGTGCGGGTCTGTGCCTCTGCCTCTGCCTCCTCACGGCTCATAAAGCTGAGATAGGTGGTTTTTCCGTTTTTAGCATCGCTGCCAAGGGGCTTTCCGAGGTCCTCGGTTCCCCAAACGTCTAAAATATCATCGATAATCTGGAAGGTGATACCCACCTGGGTTGCGCAGGTGTCAAAGGCCTCCCATACCTCACCCTCAAATACGTCAGAAGCAATGCAGCCCAGCCCCACAGCGGCACGAATCAGCGCAGCCGTTTTTCCATCGTAAAGTCTGCGGAGGGTTTCCAGATCGATCTGCGTTTTTTCTGCCATCAGGTCAGTGGCCTGACCGCCAATCATTCCTTGCCAACCGGCACACTCTGCCAAAAGCCGTGTGGCGGCAGAGATCTGTCCGGGGGTAGCTCCGGAGGTAGATAGGGTGTAAAAGGCATGGGTTAGAAGCCCATCCCCTGCTAAAAGGGCGGCAGATTCCCCGAATGCCTTGTGGCAAGAGGGTCTTCCCCGTCTGAAATCGTCGTTATCCATACAAGGGAGATCGTCATGGATTAGGGAATAGGTATGCAACATCTCCAGTGCAGCACCGAAGGCAATGGCAGAGTCTACATTCCCACCGAGAGAGGTGCAAACCAAATATGTTAGGTAAGGACGGATGCGTTTTCCACCGTCAAGAAGACTATATCGCATAGCCCGACCAACGTCAAAGGAAACCTCTTCTTTGGTAGGCATATGCGAGGCTAAGAACTCCTCCAGACGGACGCAAAACTCCTGGGAAGACAGCTCACTCACCCTGGGTTTCCTCCTCAGTTAGGATCTTAATCTTCTGCTCAGCAGTGGTCAGCTTCTCACTGCACAGCTTAACCAGTTTCATTGCTTCTTCATATTGGGTAAGGGATTCTTCCAGAGGCACGTTACCGCCCTCAAGAGCACGAACGATCTGCTCCAGTGCAGTGATCGCTTCTTCAAACGTCATTTGTGACATTGCATTTCTCCTCATAAATTTTTTGCACGGTGGCATCAAAGGATCCTTGATGCAGTCGCACGGACACCGTATCTCCAACAGACAGGGCCTCTGCACACCGGGATGGCCTCCCCTGTGGGTCTCTGACCCAGGCAAAACCACGTGCCAAAACGGATAATGGGTTTAAAACGTATAGCTTCTCAGCCAATTCACTCAATTGTGCATGGAAACGGATCTTATCTCGATCAATAAGAGAGCGTACTCGATCCTCTGCAAGAGATACCTTCATAGTGTGAAAATGAAGCAGCCGTGCAGGATCCCGTAGCACACCGCTCTGTGATGCAGAATCCAATCGTGCCTTTGCAAGGCCCATGCGGTTATGCAACGAGCTTCCCGCCCTGCGAGAAAATGCCAGTACGGCTTCCTTCAGATCCTGAACGTCAGGCACCGCCAGCTCTGCTGCGGCAGAAGGCGTAGGGGCACGGAGATCCGAAACGAAATCACAAATGGTAAAATCCGTTTCATGCCCTACGGCGGAGATAACAGGTACCTCACATGCCGCAATTTCCCTTGCCAGACCCTCATCGTTAAAGCACCACAGATCCTCAATGGAACCACCGCCACGACCAATAATGATCACGTCAGGTGTTTTGGTGCGAAAGTAACGAATTCCCCGTATCAGCATTTGCGGTGCATCACTTCCCTGTACAAGGGACGGGTATATTGTTACTTCCGCCAAAGGATACCGTCTACCAAGAATATTCAACATATCCTGAATGGCAGCCCCGCCGGGTGCCGTTACGATACCAATTGATTTCGGATAGGCAGGTAAAGGCTTTTTTCTATCACTGTCGAAAAGCCCCTCGGAGGACAGACGCCCCTTCAGTGCCTCGTAGGCTCGGTATAACTCCCCAACGCCATCTGCTTCCATTGTCGTCACGTACAGCTGATATTGTCCCGTGGGGGGATATACTTCAATGCTCCCCTTTGCCAGTACACGCATTCCTTCCGACGGCACAAACTTCAGCCGAGAGGCATTTCCGCGGAACATCACAGAGCGAAGCACACCGTCCTCATCCTTTAGGGAAAAGTAAAGGTGACCGCTGGCGTGCCTCTTAAAGTTAGAAATTTCCCCACGCACACGCAGGTCGCAAAGGA
>JAZORW010000076.1:0-3251 GCA_045656805.1 Eubacteriales bacterium
ACTTGTCTTCCTAAGACCGCTTGGCCTCCGACTTCCTTCGGTGACTGGGTTGCCCTGTCCGATGTTTGTGACAAGACCACTGCCCTGCTGATCAAGCGTGAGGTTTCCGACGGCGTTATCGCCCCCGGCTACACCGACGAGGCACTGGAGATCCTGAAGTCTAAGCGCAAGGGCAACTATAATATCGTAAAGATTGACCCCAACTACGTCCCCGCCCCCATCGAGCGTAAGCAGGTATACGGTATTACCTTCGAGCAGGGTAGAAACAACTTCGAGATCAACGAGGCTCTGCTCCAGAACATCGTAACCGAGAATAAGAACATGCCCAGCGAGGCTGTTCGTGACCTGATCATTTCCCTGATCACCCTGAAGTACACCCAGTCCAACTCTGTTTGCTACGCATACGACGGACAGGCAATCGGCGTAGGTGCCGGTCAGCAGTCCCGTATTCACTGCACCCGCTTGGCCGGCTCTAAGGCAGATACCTGGCACATGCGTCAGTATGACAAGGTTCTGAACCTGCCCTTCCTGCCCACCCTGGGTCGTCCTGACAGAGATAACGTCATTGACAACTATATCAATAGAAACGAGGGCGACGTTTGTGCCGAGGGTACCTGGCAGAAGTACTTCACCACCCGTCCTGAGCCCCTGACCGATGAGGAAATCCGTGCATACCTAGACACCATCACCGGTGTTTCTCTGGGCTCTGACGCATTCTTCCCCTTCGGAGATAATATTGAGAGAGCAAAGCTCAGCGGTGTTAGCTACATTGCAGAGCCCGGTGGCTCTATCCGCGATGACCTGGTTATCGAGGCTGCTAACGGCTACGATATGGTTATGGCATTCACTGGCATGCGTCTTTTCCACCACTAATCCACTAAGGAGTACACATGAAGCTATTAGTCGTAGGTGGTGGCGGGCGTGAGCATACCATCATCAAAAAGCTAAAGGAAAACCCCACAGTTGAAATGATTTACGCATGGCCTGGTAACGGTGGTATCGCCGCCGATGCCGTATGCGTAGGCTCTGATGCCAAGGATATTCCCGGCATCGTAGCATTTGCTAAGGAAAATCAGATTGATTTTGCCGTGGTTGCACCTGACGACCCCCTGGTACTGGGTGCGGTAGATGCCCTGAATGAGATTGGCATCTCCTGCTTCGGTCCCACCAAGGCTGCCGCCATCATTGAGGGAAGCAAGGTCTTCTCCAAAAATCTAATGAAAAAATACGGCATTCCTACCGCTGCCTACGAGGTATTCGAGGTGGCAGAGGATGCGCTGAAGTATCTGGAAACCGCCCCCATCCCCACGGTTATTAAGGCGGATGGTCTGGCACTGGGTAAGGGCGTTATTATCGCCGAGACCCGCGATGCCGCCTGTGCCGCCGTTAAGGAAATCATGGAGGACAAGGTATTCGGCGAAAGTGGCTCCCGCATTGTTATCGAGGAGTTTTTGACCGGCCCAGAGGTATCTGTACTGTCCTTCACCGACGGCGAGACCCTCATTCCCATGGTATCCTCCATGGACCATAAGCGGGCACTGGACGGCGACTGCGGTTTGAATACCGGCGGTATGGGCACCGTTGCCCCTAACCCCTACTACACCCCCGCCATTGCCGAGGAGTGCATGGAAACCATTTTCCTGCCTACCATGAAGGCTATGAAGGCAGAGGGACGCACCTTTAAGGGCTGCCTGTATTTCGGTCTGATGCTGACCCCCAAGGGTCCTAAGGTAATTGAGTACAACTGCCGTTTCGGTGATCCCGAAACCCAGGTGGTGCTACCCCTGCTGAAGAGTGATCTGCTCACTGTTATGCAGGCAACTGCCGCAGGTGAGCTGGCTACCACCCCCGTAGAGTTCTACGACGGGCATGCCTGCTGTGTCGTGATGGCATCTAAGGGTTACCCCACTCATTATGAAAAGGGCTTCCCCATCGCCATCGACGAAGAGGTTGCCCCCTACGTCTACGTAGCCGGTGCTAAGAAGCAGGATAATGCTCTCCTCACCTCAGGTGGCCGTGTACTGGGTGTCACTGCCGTTTCCGACACCCTCTCCGGTGCTATTGAACTGGCATATGAGAGAGTTCAAAAAGTGAAGTTTGATAACGCATTTTACCGTCACGACATCGGCGCCCGCGCCCTTGCCGCAAAGGAGGAATCCAAATGATACAGCGTATATACGTTGAGAAACGCCCTGAGCTGGCCAACGAGGCAAAGGGGCTCCGCTATGACATCCGTCATCTTTTGCAGATCAAATCCCTTGAGAAGGTGCGTGTTATCAACCGTTATGACGTAGAGGGCATCTCCCCTGAGCTGTTTACCTACGCCATTGGTACCGTATTCTCTGAGCCTCAGCTGGATATGGTCACCGATACCCTCCCCGAGGAGAAGGGTGCCACCTTATTTGCAGTTGAATTCCTGCCTGGTCAGTTTGATCAGAGAGCAGACTCTGCTGCACAGTGTATCCAGATTATCTCCTGCGGAGATAGACCCACCGTCCGCACTGCGAAGGTGTATATGCTCTACGGCAATCTGTCAGGTAAGGAGCTGGCAGAGATCAAAAAGTACGTCATTAACCCCGTAGAGGCAAGAGAAGCCTCTCTGGAACTGCCAGAGACCCTCTCCCCTGCCTATACCGTACCCACCGAGGTAGAGGTGCTGCACGGCTTCCGTGAAATGAGCGAGGATGCTGTTGCCACCTTTGTTAAGCAGTACGGTCTGGCTATGGATAACGATGACCTGGCATTCTGCCGTGAGTATTTTAAGACTGAAGGCAGAGATCCATCCATCACCGAGATCCGTATGATCGACACCTACTGGTCCGACCACTGCCGTCATACCACCTTCCTAACCACCATTGATAACGTTCAGTTCGAGGATACACTACTCCAGAAGACCTACGAAGAATATCTGGCTACTAGAAAAGCCCTGGGTCGCACCAAGCCCATCAACCTGATGGATATTGCCACCCTGGCTACCAGATACCTGCGCAAGACTGGTAAATTGGAGAAGCTGGACGAATCCGAGGAAATCTACGCCTGCACCGTTAAGGTTACCATTGACGTAGACGGTAAGGCAGAGCCTTGGCTGCTCCTCTTTAAGAACGAAACCCACAACCATCCCACCGAAATCGAGCCCTTCGGCGGTGCTGCTACCTGTATTGGTGGCGCTATCCGTGACCCCCTGTCTGGTCGCTCCTACGTATACGGTGCTATGCGTGTGACGGGTGCCGCAGATCCCCTGAAGCCTGTTT
>JAZORW010000077.1:0-2092 GCA_045656805.1 Eubacteriales bacterium
TGGTGGTGCCGTCGGTGTAGCTTTGGTTGGGGGTAAGGTCGTTACCTCCGTCCACCGATATGGCGGGGCCGCAGCCCGAAAAAAGACCTATGAGAATGGCTCCCATAAGGAGCCAAAAGATTATTTTGCTGATTTTTCTCATATATTCTGCCTATTATTTAGCAAAGTCGGTTGCGTAGAATATGTTGGGGTCAACGGCGTGTCCGTTTACCATTACGGTATAATGGAGGTGGACACCCGTGGAGTAGCCCGTGGTACCCATCTGACCTATCACGTCACCCGTGGTGAGGACGTCCCCAACCTCAACCTTAATGTTGTTAAGGTGGTAGAAGTAGCTTAAAACGTTCATGCCGTGGTCCACTACAACAGTCTTGCCGGTGTATTTCATATTCATGGTGAATACGACGATACCGTCCATGGGACAAATTACGTCGGGCATATTGCGGTTTGCAATATCTATACCGTTATGGCGGGTGGGCTCCAGGGCACCGTTGGTGTAACGGAAGGTGCCAAAGTAGGTGGTTATCTTGCCCGTTGCAGGCTCGGTAAAGGTGCCGTTTATGTAGTTGGATGCCGAAACGTACTGGCGAAGGGGTGTGAGGTAGGTTTCCTGCTCGTCCCTCCAGGACTGGGGAACTACGGTGGATATGGTGAGGTTCTGGGACCTGAATTCCCCGTCGGTAACGGTAAATATCTCGGTGTGAGTCTTGCCGTTTATTACGAAGGTCAGCTCATATTCGCCCTTCTCTGCGGAGAGGGGAATGGGAAGCAGGGCGGTGGGTACGCCGTTCACTACCGTAAAGGTGGGGTTCCATTCAAGACCTTCGCAGTATGCGGTGACAGAGTCGTCCTTATCCCCGTTTATTGCCTTGACCGATACCACCGAGCCCTGAGGCGCGGAGGTCTGGGAAAGCTCGGGAGAGGGTTCAAGGTCTATATCAACGTAAAATCTGTAGGTTACGGTGCCGTTAAAGTCCACGTCGGCAACGGTGGGCCAGGTGGCGGTTATCTCGTAGATGAAGAATCCGTCTCTGCCCATATTGGGTATGTCGGTGCCGTCGGTAAGGAGACGGACTATTTCCTCCCCGTCCTCGTACACCACCAGAGTCATAAGGTCGGTGGGGTAGGTGTCAAGGCGGAGGGTGAAGGGGAGAGAGTTGTTCTCAATAAGGGAATATTCGTCCTTTTCGGTGCCCTCAACATTAAGGGAGAGCTGCTTTCCGTCGGGTGCGGCGTAATTCCATATTCCCGAATACGGGTCCCCCACCACTGCGCGGGAGGAAGTTTCTCCGTCGGGAGAGGTGATAAGATATGCCGATATGGGGGAGGTATTATTGAGAGCTACCCCGAAATTTTCTCTTGAGAAAAGGTCGGTAAAGTCTGCCGCCGTAAGCTTGGTTATTCTGCCGTCGGAGAGCCTTTTAAGGTAGGCTATCCTCTTGAATATGCTTTCTATATATACGCCGTAGGTGGTGGTGTTGCCACTCTTTGAGTGGGTGGTGAGGTAGAAGGCGGGAGTCTGTGAACCCAAAGAGGGCTCCTCTTTGACGTATTCCGCGTTCTTAATGGCGGAGGATATGGCGCGAACGTCATCCTCACCCGTAACCGACGTTCCCGTTCCCGTAAGGGCGGCCTTGTTATAGGACACCTCTGCGTGGGTATAGGTGTTATCGGCCATCTGGTTAATCCAATACAGGGCAAGGGAGAAGAGGGTTGCAGCCGCCAATACTATTATGAGAAATCTGGTAGCCTTTTTGGTCATAAAATCACCCGTTAATTCAAGAATTCAAATTCGAAGTCGTAAATGGTTACGGTGTCGCCCTCCTGAACGCCCTCTGCACGGAGTCTGTCAATAATGCCCGAGAGCTGAAGGGTACGCTGGAAGTACTGGATAGACTCGTCGTCGTCAAGGTCGATAAGGCGCATAAGGTTTGCTATCCACTTGCCTTCCACGGAGTAGATATTGCCAACCTTGGTAATGGTGCAATCCTCGGCGGAGTATCTGTCCTCCTTCTGGGGAACGTACTCTGCCTCGTAGATCTTGACGGGGGGAAGTTGGCATACCTTTTCGTATACCTTGCGGATAAGGAGG
>JAZORW010000078.1:0-7558 GCA_045656805.1 Eubacteriales bacterium
AGGTGGAGGAATACACCGAGGTACAGGAGCAGCGTCTGGACGTAAAGGGCGGGCTTTTGTGCCTGTGGCAGATCCAGCATAACCGCAACGAGCTCAGCTTCAACCAGTGGTGTAAGCTGGATTTTGAATACATAGAAAAGCAAAGCCTGTGGCTGGATCTGAAGATCATTTTCATGGGAGCATGGATGGTGCTCTTCGACCGCAGCGGTGAGTAAGCGATTCTGTGTGGCGGATGCCCCCAAACGGCAATACGGCGCCATCAACGGACTGAGAGCCATTGCGGCTCTGGGCATCCTGTTTTTCCACACCTCCGGAAAATACATGGGGCGCTGTAAGCTGTATTATGATGATCATCCTGCCAGGACGTATTTAGACGCTCTTCCCGATCTGGCATTCTTATTTATGCTGATCAGCGGCTTCGTCCTCTGCTGCGGATATTTTGAAAAGTATAGGCGAGGAGAGCTGGATCCGGGGGCCTTTTACGGGAAACGGTTTCGCCGTGTCTTTCCCTTCTTCGCTCTCGTATGTGTTGCCGACTTCGTCATGGATCCCTCTCTTTCTACCCTGGGAGAGCTGGGGGCGAGTCTGACGCTCTGCTTTGGCTTACTGCCGCTGCCTAAGATGAGCGTGGTGGGTATCGGCTGGTTCGTGGGTGTGCTGTTCGTGTTCTACCTACTGTTCCCCTTCTTCTGTTACCTGCTTTCCCGCCCGTGGCGTGCATGGCTATCCTTCGGGGTGGCACTGGTGTTGCATCTGCTCTGCCGAGAGCAGCTACTGGTTCCTATGGAGCAAATAGAGGGATACGGTATGCGGCACAGCATCCTGTTCTGCTCTGTATTCTTTCTGGCAGGCGGGCTGATCTATTTGTACCGTGAGGTGCTGACCCGCCTTGCCAAGAAGGTATGGTACCTTCTCCTGCCCCTGGCGGCGGGCGGCATATGGCTGTATTTTATAGCGGACAAGGCGGAGATCCTCTGTCTCATTCCCTTCAGCCTTCTCCTGATCCTGGCCCTGGGGCATGACCGCATGGGCCCCCTGAAAAATCCCCTGACCGATTTCCTTGGAGAGATCAGCATGGAGATCTACCTTTGCCAAATGGGCATTCTGGAGCTCTTTGAGAGACTGGGCATGCACATGTGGTTTGAAAACCCATGGTTTTCCATGGTGGTCCTTTTCTGCCTGGCATTTCTTGCCGCCTGCTGTGTGGCGGTGGTGTACCGATGGGCAGAAAGGCAGTGCGTGCGGCTCCTTGAGGAGCTGAAGCGGAGGCGGACGGCATCCACGTCCCCCGAGGAGCCCGAGTCGTAACGGGCATCCATTCGCAATAACAAAAAACAAATAAATTCACTACGAAAAAAGAAAAGAGGTTTTTCACATGAAAGGCATCGTACTCGCAGGCGGGTCCGGAACCAGACTGTATCCCCTGACTCGCGTTACCAGCAAGCAGCTTCTCCCCATCTACGACAAACCCATGATCTATTATCCCCTGTCGGTGCTGATGAATGCAGGTATCCGTGAGATCCTGATCATTTCCACCCCTCAGGACACCCCCAGATTCCAGGAGCTGCTGGGCGACGGCTCTGCCTTCGGCATCCGCCTGGAATATAAGGTGCAGCCCTCTCCCGACGGTCTGGCACAGGCGTTTATTCTGGGTGAGGAATTTATTGGCGATGATGACGTTGCCATGGTGCTGGGTGATAATATCTTTACCGGTCACGGCTTTAAGAAGCTGACCAGACTGGCAGTAGAGAGAGCCAAGACCGAGGGTGGCGCCACCGTGTTCGGTTACTACGTGTCCGACCCCGAGAGATTCGGCGTTGTGTCCTTTGACGAGAAGGGACATGCCTGCTCTCTGGAGGAGAAGCCCAAGGAACCCAAGAGCAACTATGCCGTGACGGGTCTGTATTTCTACGACCGCCGCGTGGTTGAATATGCCAAGGCACTGAAGCCCTCTCCCAGAGGAGAGCTGGAGATCACCGACCTGAACAAGATCTATCTTGAGCAGAACGAGCTGAACGTAGAGGTCCTGGCACCCGGTATGACCTGGCTGGATACCGGTACCCACGAGAGCCTGATCGAGGCCGCTAACTTTATTGAGTCCATCGAGACCCATCAGCACCGCAAGGTGGCCTGCCTTGAGGAGATCGCATACCTGAACGGTTGGATCACCGAGGAGCAGCTGAGAGAGCTGATCAAGCCTCTTGCCAAGAACCAGTACGGTAAGTATCTGCAGGACATTCTGGATAAGAAATATATCCAGGGCCTTCACTAAAAATCACACAAAGAAAAGGAAACCATACCTATGACCATCATTGTGACCGGCGGTGCCGGATTTATCGGAAGCAACTTCGTATTCCACATGCTGAACACCTATCCCGACTATCGCATCGTGTGTCTGGATAAGCTGACCTACGCAGGCAACCTGTCTACCCTGGAGCCTGTAATGGGCAACCCCAACTTCCGCTTCGTTAAGGCAGACATCTGCGACAGAGAGGCAGTGGAGGCACTGTTCGAGGAGGAGCATCCCGACGTAGTGGTCAACTTTGCGGCTGAGAGCCACGTTGACCGCTCTATTGAGGATCCCGGCATCTTCCTGCGTACCAACATTCTGGGTACCCAGGTGCTGATGGATGCATGCCGTAAGTACGGCATCACCCGTTACCACCAGGTTTCCACCGACGAGGTGTACGGTGACCTGCCCCTGGACCGCCCCGACCTGTTCTTTACCGAGAACACCCCCATTCATACCAGCAGTCCTTACAGCAGCTCTAAGGCAGGTGCAGACCTTCTGGTGCTGGCATACCACCGCACCTACGGCCTCCCCGTAACCATTTCCCGCTGCTCTAATAACTACGGCCCCTATCACTTCCCCGAGAAGCTGATCCCCCTGATGATCGCCAACGCTCTGGCGGATAAGCCCCTGCCTGTATACGGAGAGGGCCTGAACGTCCGTGACTGGCTGTACGTAGAGGACCACTGCCGTGCCATCGACCTGATCATCCATAAGGGCAAGGTAGGCGAGGTATACAACGTAGGCGGCCACAACGAGATGAAGAACATCGATATCGTTAAGATCATTTGTAAGGCACTGGGCAAGCCCGAGAGCCTGATCACCTATGTGGCAGACCGTAAGGGTCACGATATGCGTTACGCCATCGACCCCACCAAGATCCACAACGAGCTGGGCTGGTTGCCTGAGACCAAGTTCGTTGACGGTATCCAGAAGACCATTGAGTGGTACCTGAACAACCGCCAGTGGTGGGAAACCATCATCTCCGGCGAGTATCAGAACTACTACGAGAAGATGTACAGCAACCGCTAAGGTGCTAAAAAACAATGATTTTCAGACAGGTCTGCCCGTGTGACAGGCCTGTCAGGTGCGTTTTTCCCCCTTTGGGGATTTAAGACTGTTTGTTGTAAGAAGAGGGTTTATGCAACACGTATTTATCATTGGTTCTAAAGGAATTCCCGGTGCCTACGGCGGATATGAGACCTTTGTGGATAAGCTGACCGAGGGGCATGAGGGACACGATAGCTTGACCTACCACGTGGCCTGTAAGGACACCCAAAATGGGGAGTGCTACTACCACGGTGCCAGATGCTTCCACCTGAAGGTGCCGAATATCGGCCCTGCCCAGGCGATCTACTATGACGTAAAGGCTTTTGGGGCGTGCTGCCGGTATATCAAGGAGAATAAAATATCCAATCCCATCGTGTACGTTCTGGCGTGCCGTATGGGTCCCTTTTTCCGCCACTATGTAAGAAAGCTGCACAGACTTGGCGGTAAGGTATACGTGAATCCCGACGGTCACGAGTGGATGCGTGCTAAGTGGAGCAGACCCGTGCGTGCCTACTGGAAATGGTCCGAGAAGCTGATGGTAAAGCGGTCTGACCTGCTCATATGCGACAGTCTGAATATCGAAAAATACATACAGACCACCTACGCCAAATACTCACCCGCCACCACCTTTATTGCCTACGGTGCTGAGACCACCCCCTCTCTGCTTAGCGACGAGGACGGGACCTGGCAGGCATGGATGCAGGAGAAGGGCCTGAGGCCCCGTGAGTATTATCTGGTGGTAGGCAGATTCGTGCCTGAAAACAACTATGAAACCATGCTGCGTGAGTTTATGGCCTCTGATACCAAAAAGGATTTTGCCCTGATCACCAACGTGAGCCAGGATTTTCTTGAGGAGCTGAAGGCCTCTACCGGCTTTGATAAGGACCCCAGAATTAAGTTCGTGGGAACGGTATACCAGCCTCAGCTGCTGAAGAAGATCCGCCAGGAGGCCTATGGCTATTTCCACGGCCACGAGGTGGGGGGCACCAACCCCAGCCTGCTGGAGGCCTTGGGCAGCACACGGCTGAATCTGCTTTTAGACGTAGGCTTTAACCGTGAGGTAGGGCAGGATGCCGCCCTGTATTTCACCAAGGAGGCGGGCAACCTGGCCGCCCTGATCCATCAGGCAGACGGCCTGGAGGAAGAAAAGCTGGAGGCTCTGGGTGCGGCTGCAAAGGAGCGGATCCGCACGGCATATAGCTGGGAGTTTATCTGCCAAAGATACGAGAACGTTTTTCTGTCCAGATAAAAGTTTGAGGTGACAGCATGAAAATTTTGATGGTCAATAAGTTCCACTATATCAAGGGTGGTAGCGAGACCTATTATTTCGCTCTGAAAAGACTGCTGGAATCCATGGGCCATACGGTCATTGATTTTTCCATGCAGGACGACAAGAATTTCGAGTCGCCCTACAGTGAGTATTTCGTAGATCACGTGGATTATAACGGTGGCGGCGGCGGACTGAAAAATAAAATAAAAATGGCGGGTAAGATCATTTACTCAAGAGAGGCAAAGCGTAAGTTCGAGGCCTTGGTAAAGGAGACCCAGCCTGACCTGATTCATTTGCATATCTTCCAGCACCAGATCTCTCCCTCCATTTTGGACGTGGTGAAGAAGCTGAAGATCCCCACCGTATACACCGCCCACGACCTGAAGATGGTGTGCCCCAACTACAAGATGATGCATCACGGCCATCTGTGCGAGGAGTGCAAGGGCGGGAAGTATTGGCACTGTGCCAAAAACCGCTGCGTCAAGGAATCTCTTTCCAAGAGTGTGATCAACACCGTGGAGGGGTATTTCCACAAGTGGCGCAGAAGCTACAACGTCATTGGCTGTATTATGACACCCAGTGATTTTTACAGACGAAAGTTTATTGAGTCGGGTGTAGAGGAGCAGAGAGTGCTTCACGTACCCAACTTCCTGGATAGAGAGGCACCCCAGGTGGAGCCTATTCCGAACTCTAAAGAATACTACCTGTATTTTGGACGCCTGTCCGAGGAAAAGGGTATCCAGACCCTGATGCAGGTAATGGTAGAAAAGGGGCTGCCCCTGTACATCGTGGGCACAGGTCCCCTGAAGGAGGAGCTGGAGGCCAAGGTGACGGAGAACGGATGGGATAACATCCGCCTTCTGGGCTTCCGCCAGGGTAAGGAGCTCACCGACCTGGTAGGCAATGCCAAGGCAGTGGTGCTTCCCTCCGAATGGTATGAAAACGGCCCCTTCTCCGCCATTGAGGCGCTGCAGATGTCCCGCCCCATTATTGGTGCGGATATTGGTGGCATTCCCGAGCTGGTGCGCCATAACGGCTATTTGTTTGAGAGCGGTAGCGTGGCTTCCCTGGGTGAGGCGATAGATAAAATGGAGGCACTGGACAGTGCCGCCTATGAGGCGATGGAAAAGGCGTCCTACGCCCTGTTCTGTGAAACCTATACCACGGAGGCACATCTGCCCCTGCTCCGTCAGGCCTACGGCCGCGTAGGAGTGGAAATCTGAAAGGAGAAACCGCAGTATGAAAAAGGCACTGGTGGTGTCGGCTCTTTGCAGCTTCGCCATTACCTTTTTGAAAAACGATATACGCATCCTCCAGGAGATGGGGTATGAGGTCCACGTGGCCGCCAACGGCAATTCCTATGGAATTGAACATTACACGGCCGCATTTAGAGATCAATGTGGGGCAGAGTTCCACCACGTGAATTTCTCCTCCTCCAATCCTCTGGCTAAGGGGAGCCTGAAGGTGTACCGTCAGCTGAAGAAGATGATACGGGATGGGGGCTATGACCTGATTCATTGCCACACACCCATCGCGGGCATTTGGGCAAGACTGGCCGCCAGAGGGGCACGGAAAAAAGGTGCCAAGGTGATCTATACCACCCACGGCTTCTCCTTCCACCGCGGCTCCTCTAAAAAGAGCTGGCTGGTATACCACACGGTGGAGAAGGCTATGGCCAGATATTCGGATGCCATTATCACCATTAACTCTGAGGACTTCTCAGTGGCACAGAAGATGCCCTGCAAAAAGGCATACCATATCAACGGTGTGGGATGCGATACCTCAAGATATACAGAGTGTGAAATTGACCGAGAGGAATACCGTGCCTCTCTGGGTCTTAGCCCCCAGGATTTTCTGGTCCTGGACGTGGGTGAGCTGTCTGACAGAAAAAATCACGGCACAGTCATTGATGCGGTGGCCAGCCTGAAGGATCCGGACATCGTCCTGTTTATCTGTGGCAAGACCGTGGCAGACAACCTGACCTATCAGGCCCTGCAGGCCCAGGCTGAGGCATCGGGTGCCAGGGTGGAATTTTTGGGTCACCGTGCCGACATTCCCCAGCTGTGTCGCTGTGCGGATATGGGTGTCCTGGCATCGAAAAGAGAGGGATTGGGCCTTTCCGGCGTAGAAATGTTGGCCTCCGGCCTGCCTCTTGTCACCTCCAACGTGCAGGGAATTATGGACTATATGATAGAGGGGGAGACGGGCTATACCTACTCACCCATGGATACCCGGGGCTTTGCCGAGGGCATCCGCCGTCTGAAGGCAGACCCCGCCCTGAGAGACTCTATGCGGGAGGCCTGTGTTAGAAGTGCCCTGCGCTTTGACAACTCCGTGTCTCACGCACAGATGCGGAGCATTTACGGTGAAATTTTGGGGGAGAGCAATTCTTAACCTACCCCGAAAAAATTCAGGAGAAACTATGAAGCGAATCGGCGTTGTTACCTTCCACCATTCCTATAGCTATGGGGCATGCCTGCAGGCTTATGCCACGGTGGGATATATGAATGAGCTGGGGCATCAGGCAGAGCTGGTGGATTACACAAACTCGTATGAGCAGAGACCCAAGAAGCTGCTGTATACCGAGAACGGAAAGCTGAGCGGATACGTAACTGCCGCCCTGAAGAATCTGTTCTTTAAGAAGCGGCATTATTGGAAAAAGGCCTTTGCCTCCCCTGAGAAGCTGTATCCCGTGTCGGACGTACGCTACCGTGACCTGAAGGCACTGGAGAGTGCAGAATATGACGTCTTGGCAGTGGGTAGCGACCAGGTGTGGAACCCCCACATCACCAACGGCATGGAGCCTGCCTTCTGGCTACAGTTTGGCAAGGCAAAGGAACGCATTTCCGTAGCCTCCAGCATGGGTAGCCATACCATGACCGAGGCAGAACGGGAGATGGCAGCCAAGGCACTTAGCTCCTTTACCGCCATCAGCACCCGTGAACCCT
>JAZORW010000079.1:0-14723 GCA_045656805.1 Eubacteriales bacterium
AACCTGAAGCATCTTCTGGTGGGTGGCTCTACTGTCAACCGCCTGGACTTCGCGGTAGAGTACGTCAGCGATACGGAGCTGGCATGCTATACGATGCAGACCAGCCTGCTGGATTCTGATAACTACGGCGTGACCGTCAGCGTATATAAGACGAAAATCGTTTATGTGGACGGTAAGTGGGACGCCACTGTTAGCTATGAGGGGGAGGCAACCGTGCAGCGTGTGACCGCTAACGGCAGCTCCTTCGTTTCCATTGACATTGGGTCTTGGAAGCGTACCTAATCGAAACAAAAAAGGACTGCGAAAGCGGACTTCTCATAAGTATGTTAACAAGTCCTTGTAGGGACAGGCGTCCTCGCTGTCCGTTAGCGCGAAAATTTGATGTGCAGAAAGCAAAGAGATAACCCCGACAGATTTTGTCGGGGTTATCTTTATCTTTTTTTGATTTGACGAGTCTCAAATTCTTTTATCAGAGAGGACAATCCCACTCTCATATCTGCGACAAAAAACAACACTTTATCATTCGCGCCATAAACAGTCAATTGATTAAACGAATATGTATAATTTTCAATTTCATCATACGATATTTCCATTTTTTTATTTAACCTGTGAACAATTATGCTGTTCTTTGTTATTACTTCGTAATCAGCAATACATATCAAAAATATAAGAGCCGGAAGTCCTATTGCAAATAAACATCCGAATGCATACGCGATCCAACCGCCCAAATCTAATTTGGTTTCTGAAATAATAAAGAATAATGCAATAATTACTGATACAAGAAAAAGGGCTAACGTAGTAACAAATGAAAACACGATTCTTCTTTTGGGAGCATGCGTTCTTGTGATGTATCCGTCTTCTTGCTGTTCTTTTTTTGAAGTTGAATAAAAAAGATATTCAAGCAAAAAAGAAAAAGCAAATAATAGAACAACCTCTATTAAAAATATCCAACCCATAAGTTCCTCCGTTCTATTTTATCGTTTTATCGCAAGTTTCGCCTTTGTATTACAACGCGTCGGGCAAAGCCCATACCCTTGAAGATGCACGCGTCCAAAGGCTCTCCCTGTGGGAGAGCTCCCGTGATAGCGGGTGAGAGGGTATTTACGGCAAGTTTTCGATTCTCTCATTGATTACTTTATCAATCATGCGGTAAACACCTTCAAAATTATCATCAATATCCATTTTACCCTCTCCGTCGGCTTCGCCGCCACCTCTCCCAAAGGGCGAGGCTTTTCGTTAGTTCCATTATATCAAAAAAACGGCAGAAGGAAAAGACCTTCTGCCGAAATTTGGTTATGGCGGGTCGCCGAGGACGTCGACCCCTACGGTGTAATCATCCTTATGAGAACCAGCCTAAAGCAGTCCTTTTTATTTTTTTATGTTCATTTGCGTACAGAGGCAATGGCACGGGGCAGGGCGTTTACCGTGTCGGAGGGGCACATGGAAATATCGGTATATTCCTCCTGGGCAAGTTCTCCTGCCACACCGCATAGGTAGGCTCCGCACGCCGCGGTTTGGGGGGGGGGGGGCAGATAGCCCAGCATGGCGGTGAGCCCCCCTGTCAGCACGTCTCCGCTACCGCCGGATGCCATACCTGCACAGCCACGGTCCAGGTGCCATACCTCTTTCCCATCGGTGACAGTGGTAACGGCACCCTTTAGTAAAACGATGCAGTTCAGCTTATTTGCCAGAGCCGTGGCGTGGGTGACGGGGTCGGACAGCACCTCCCCCAGGGGCACGCCGCTGAGGCGGCTGAATTCCATGGGGTGGGGGGTGAGGATCACGGGTCCGCGACAGGCACTTAGCCTTGCGGGATCCACGGAGAGCAGATTCAACGCTCCTGCATCCAAGAGAATGGGACAGGTGGTGTCGCGTAAAATTTGGGTGAGCATGGCGTCCTCCCATTCTGAGCCACACCAGCCCATGCCTACCCCGATGGCAGAGATGCCACGGAGGGCGTTTTCTGTGTTATTGGCAATAGAGTCGGGGGTGAGGGATTCTTCCAGGGGGCAGAGGGTACTCTCCACCAGATAGGGCAGCACGGCGTCACACAGACCACGAGGCACTGCCAGCCTCACTACCCCGGCACCCCCACGGACGGCAGCGGCAGCCATGTTGGAGAGCTTTGCCGCACCGCTGTAGGGCAGGGAACCACCCAACAGGGTCACGTAGCCAAAGTCCCCCTTATGACATACACGGGGTCTTTCCGAAAAGACACGGTGCAGTATTTCCCGGGTGATGGTACAGTGCTTCATAAAACGCCCCCTTTCTTTTTCTCCATCATACACCAAAGTCCCCCAATTTGCAACCCCCTGCCTTGACAGGGAGGGGGTGGGTATGGTATCATTTTGAAAATCCCAAATGGGAGGGTCTATGAAAAAACTGCTTTTACGCCTGCTATCCGTAGCGTGCCTTATTTTAATGTTGTCCCTATGTCTTACTGCCTGCTCCAGAATGCGTGGCACCTACTGCCAGATAGCGGGGGAGGATACGGTGCTGGTGACCCTGCAGTTCCGCCCGGGTAGCACCATTCGCATCTACGAGGGGGAGAAGGAAAAGGGAGAGAAGCCCATAGAGATCGTTGAATATGAGATAGAGGACGGTCTCTTTTACGCCTGGAATCAGGGGGATCGCCCTGAGGGCGTGGTGGGTCTGCCCATCACCTATGGCAGAGATGCCAGAGGAGAATATCTGCAGATTGGGGATACCCTATATTATAAGAAATGAAAAAAGCCACAGCGGTGCTGTGGCTTCTCATAAGAAAAGGACGGAGAGGGCTCCGTCCTTTTTCTTTACTCAGCTTGATTGTTCTCAGCCTTAATTTCGTCGTTCTCTGCCAGGTATTCGCAGACCAGATTGATCAGCACTATCAGCAGGATGGGGGTCAGCATAACCAGTGCCTTAGGGCCGTTCAGCAAGGTGGCACGGGTGGTAGCGTTCATCAGGTTAGGCAGGATAATTACCAGCGCACTGCCGCAGACTACGGACAGGATACGGCCAACCAGACGGAAGGTAAGAGCCTTCTTGGTCTGGGAGAGGATCACCTTCTCCTCAGAATTCTGCACCTTCTTACGCCACAGGGTAGCAACCACAGAGGCAACCACTACCATCAGGACACCTACCAGAATGATGGAGGCAATTACCCACAGAGCCTCGCCGTCCAGACCCTTATCCGTCAGGATGGTGGTCAGAGACTTACTGGTGGCGGAGTACATTTTATCGGGGTTCATCTGAGTCATGTACTGCAGTCCGGAAGCACCGACGGTAAAGCCAAGAGCCATATGCCAGATGGTGTTCAGGCTAATGCGGTATTTACCGGTGTAGATCAGCCATACGGGGATGAAGAACAGTGCGGAGAAGATCAGCAATGCACAGAGAGCCTCGCCGTTGCCCTTCTGGAAGATCTCGTTAAAGGTGTTCACACTGACAGCCCATGCAGGCAACAGCAGACGCAGAAGACCCAGAGGGAATGCACAGGTGATGATAATACCGTACAGAGCCTGAGTCAGCTTTGCCTCGGGGAAGAAGATGCCCCACAGCACAGTGAGAGTCAGAGCAGCCAGAACGTATACGGAGAAGCTGAGTCTCCACAGGGAAACAGCCTCAGCATCACGGATCAGGGTAGCACACAGAAGCAATGCCGCAACAGCTGCCACGATGACACCGGAAACAATACGGTCAACCTTACCTGCCTTCTTAGGCATCAGGGTTGCTACACAGAAGAGAATGACTGCCACAGCCATAAGGCATGCCCAGTTCATCCAATCTCCCATGAGAGGAAGACCCTTTACATACTCGATTATAGCGTTCATAAAAGTGTTCCTTTCCTTAAGAAAGCTTCATTATGATAAAATATTATATCACGCAATATATAAAAAGTCAATAAAACTTTTTTTGTGACTTTTTGTTTCCTTACTGCACGCCGAAGGTCAGCTCACCGTAGGTGGGCATGGGCCACAGGGAGGTGGGGGTGTATTCCTCCATGGCGTCGATGGCACTGCGAAGCTCCTTCATAACGGGGAGGACCCTGGTTTTGAAGGCAACTGCACTGCTTTCGATATTCTTTTCAGAGGCGGCGGAGGCAGCCTCTGCCTTCAGGGTCTCGGACAGCTCATAGGCCTTCTCATTCAGCTCGGTCAGGCGGAGGGCTACCTCCTCCTCGATGCGGCAGGAGAGGTGAGGATTTGCCTGCTTCTTGGCATTGATAACGTTACACAGCTCACCCACGTAGGCACTGACGGCAGGGATATATTCCTTAGTCGCCATATGTACCATGGTGCATGCCTCGATGTTGAGGATCTTCTCATAGTTTTCAAAGAGGATCTCGCGGCGAGAGGTGAGCTCAGAGAGGCTCATGACCCGATGGGTCTCAAAGAGGGTGACGTTCTTACCTTCAGTGATGCAGGGGAAAACGTCTACGGCAGTGGGGAAGTTGCAAAGGCCGCGTCTTGCCGCCTCCTTCTGCCACTCTTCAGAATAGCCGTTACCGTTGAAGATAATTCTTCTGTGCTCCGTGAAGGTACGGCGGATCAGCTCCTTCACGGCTGCTGCCATATCCTCCTTGCCCTCCAGCTCGTCGGCAAAGACACGCAGGCTCTCTGCCACGGCAGTGTTCAGGACGATATTGGGCATTGCCACGTTCTGAGAGGAGCCTACCATACGGAACTCAAACTTATTACCCGTGAAGGCAAAGGGAGAGGTACGGTTACGGTCGGTGGTATCCCCCTCGAAGGTGGGGATAGAGGAGGCGTGCAGATCCATGACGTTCTTGGCGGCGTCCTGATACTGCTCCCCTGCTACGATGGCGTTGACCAGGCCCTCCAGGTCGTCACCTAAGAACATGGATACGATGGCGGGGGGTGCCTCGCCTACGCCCAGACGGTGGTCGTTGCTGGCAGATGCCACAGAGAGACGGAGCAGATCCTGATAGTCGTCTACCGCCTTCAGCACGGCGGCGAGGAACAAAAGGAACTGGGTGTTCTCAGAGGGGGTCTTGCCGGGCTTCAGCAGATTCTTTCCCCCGTCGGTGGAGATAGACCAGTTATCATGCTTACCGCTGCCGTTGATGCCTGCAAAGGGCTTCTCGTGGAGCAGGCATACCAGGCCGTGACGCTCTGCCACACGCTTCATGGTTTCCATGGTGAGCAGGTTCTGGTCGATGGCCAGGTTTACCGTGGCGTATACGGGTGCCAGCTCGTGCTGAGAGGGGGCAACCTCGTTATGCTTGGTCTTGGCGGTGATGCCCAGATCCCACAGCTCTCTGTCCAGGTCTGCCATGAATTGGCTGACACGGGTCTTCAGGGGACCGAAGTAGTGGTCATCCAGCTGCTGTCCCTTAGGGGCGGCGGCACCGAAGAGGGTTCTGCCCGTGTAGAGCAGGTCGGGGCGGGCGTCATAGTCCTTCTTATCGATGAGAAAATATTCCTGCTCTGCACCTACGGTGACGTTGACACGCTTGGTCTTATCGTCACCAAACAGCCGCAGAATTCTTACCGCATGCTGGGAAAGGGCGTCCATAGAACGAATGAGAGGGGTTTTGGTATCCAGTGCCTCACCCGTATAAGAGCAGAAGGCAGTGGGGATGTACAGAGAGCCGTCCTTCACGAAGGCAAAGGAGGCAGGGTCCCAGGCGGTATAGCCTCTGGCCTCAAAGGTGGCACGCAGGCCGCCGGTGGGGAAGGAGGAGGCATCGGACTCACCCTTGATCAGCTCTTTGCCGGAAAACTCCATGATAGAACGGCTTCTGGTCACAGGGGTTAAGAAGGCATCGTGCTTCTCTGCCGTCACGCCCGTCAGGGGCTGGAACCAGTGGGTGTAGTGGGTGGCACCCTGCTCCAGTGCCCAGTCCTTCATTGCGGCGGCAACCACGTCTGCGATGGAGGGGTCGATCTCCTTGCCTGCGGCAATGGTGCTCATAATGGACTCATAGACCTCTTTGGGCAGACGCTCCTTCATGACCTCGTCGTGGAAGACACGACAGCCAAAGCGTTCAGGATTATAGTTAGCAAATTCCATGTATGGTCTCCTAAAATGGATTGTATATAACGTCAAAAGCCCGCCCGCCATAGAGCGGCACGGATCTGGGTGTCGGTTTGCCCACGCTTTTGCCTGGTGGCAATAAACGCCCGACGGTTTTTATCAAAGTCCACGTCACCGTTTTCCACGGCACGGGAGATGGCATTCCGGGCAAGGCTGCCGGAGAAGCCACGGGAGATAAGGTAGGCATGCACCTTCCGCATGCCCCAGCCCTTTTTACCTGCCAGGACTGCCATGCGGTATGCCCCGTCCTCCTCACGCAGATATCCTGCCTCCAAAAGAGACAGGCAGATCTCACGGGATAGCTCCTCCGGGCATCCCTTTGCCTTCAGCTTCCGAAGAAGGCCCAGGCGACTGTTGTCCCCACGGGCGAGGATCCCCAGGGCCAGCTCACGGGTGCGGTAATACCGGGCATAGGACTGGATGGCATCCATTGCCTCCGCCCCCAGGGCATCCCCCACGACGGGAGAGCCCAGGGCGACGTAGTGGCGACGGTAGAGGGTGTAGGCACACCTTTCCTCCCCCGTCAGCTCCAGGCGGACGTGGCCTGCGTCGGTGCCGTTTCGCACCGCACGCACCCTATAATCAGACATCGTCGTCCAGAGAGAACTCTCTCAGGTCGAACTCTTCCCCGTCCTCCAGAGAGAAGTTCTCGGGGGCAGAGCCACCGGTGAGGGCGGCACGCACCTGCTCCTCCAGTCTGCGGCTCAGCTCGGGGTCGTTTTCAATAGCGGCACGGGCGTTTTCCTTACCCTGTCCCAGACGGCTACCGTCGTAGGAGAAGAAGGAGCCACTCTTTTCTACAATGCCAAAGGTAACGGCGGCATCAAAGATTTCGTTGGTCTTGGAAATACCCTTACCGTATAGGATTTCAAATTCAGCGGTCTTAAAGGGAGGTGCTACCTTGTTCTTTACAATCTTGCACTTCACCTTATTGCCGTAAACCTCGGCACCGCTTTTCAGTGCCTCACCCTTACGCACCTCAATTCTCACAGAGGAGTAGAATTTCAGGGCACGGCCGCCGGGGGTGACCTCAGGGTTACCGTACATGACACCCACCTTCTCACGCAGCTGGTTAATGAAGATGAGGATGCAGTTAGACTTAGAAATAGCACCGGACAGCTTTCTCAGTGCCTGGCTCATCAGGCGAGCCTGCACGCCTACGTGGGACTGACCCATATCGCCCTCGATCTCCTGCTGGGGTACCAGGGCGGCAACAGAGTCTACTACGATGGCGTCAACGGCATGGGAATTTACCAGCTTTTCGGCAATTTCCAGTGCCTGCTCACCGCTGTCGGGCTGAGATACCAACAGGTTATTGATATTCACACCCAGGTTTTTTGCATATACGGGGTCCAGGGCATGCTCGGCATCAATGAAGGCTGCCTCGCCACCCAGCTTCTGCACCTCGGCGATGACGTGGAGTGCCACTGTGGTCTTACCGGAGGATTCAGGCCCGTAGATTTCAATAATTCTGCCTCTGGGAACTCCTCCGATACCCAGAGCAATATCCAGCCCAATAGAGCCGGTGGAAACGGCGCTTACCTCCATGGCGGTGTTTTCGCCCAGACGCATGATAGAGCCCTTTCCGCATTCCTTTTCAATTCTGCCGATGACGCTCTCCAGTGCTGCCTTCTTATCGGCGGCGGATGCCACGGCGGGGGTAGCTGCCTTGGTGGGTTTCTTTGCTGCCATATCTGTAATCTCCTAACGGTTTTATTTCACTTATAGTATAGGGGGTTTTGTGTCCGATAAAACGGACTTAGATGCAGATCTCCACTGCACCCTCGGGACGTACCGACAGCATCATCACGGCACCCTCACCGAATACGCTGTCCATAACGGCACGGTACTCCTCGGCCAGCTCGCACTTTACAAACGCCTGGATAGTGCCGGCAAAGCCACCGCCGTGTACACGCCATGCACAGCCCTTATCGGCCAGGAGACCCTGGGTGATGGCAAGAGCCAGGGACAGACCCTGCTCACGCACGTTCTTGGTAGTGTAGACGTTCTGCAGATACTGGAAGGAGGAGGCACCGGACTCCAGCACCAGGTTTAGGAAGGCGGGAAAATCCTTGCTCTTCAGAGCCTCTGCCTGTGCGGCTACCCGCTGATTTTCACGCAGGAAGTGCAGGGCACGGAGGATGGCACGGTCACCCACAGCCTCACGCAGGACGGGGATAGAGGAAACCAGGTCACTTTCACTGATGCCACGCAGTACGTCCTGACCGAAGAAGGCGGCAACCTCCTTCATTTCACGGGGCACGGAGGCGTAGTCGTCGTTGAGGTCAGCATGGTTGCCGCCGGTGTTCACGATGCACAGCTTATAGCCTGCCTCAGTCATGGAGAAGGGAATGGGGGTGATCACGGGTGCCTTGGGGTCGGCGAAATCAATAGACAGGAAGCCACCTACGGCACACGCCATCTGGTCCATCAGGCCGCAGGGCTTCCCAAAGTATACGTTCTCTGCATACTGAGCCATCTTGGCGATCTCGGAATTTTCCACCTTGCCCTCGTTATACAGATGGTTCATTATATTTCCGCACTGCACCTCAAATGCGGCGGAGGAGGAAATGCCAGAGCCCTTCAGCACCTGGGTGGTGGTGTAGGCACAGTAGCCACCCACCTGATGTCCCCCCAGGGTAAATGCCTGGCAAATACCGGCCAGCAGGGCGTGGGAGGTATAGGGCTTAAAGTTCCCAGGGTCGCCTATCTCAGCAAGAGAGACTGCGTCCTCGTCATAGCCCTCGCTCTTAATTCTCACCATACCGTCCTGTGTCTTAGCGGCTACGGCAATGATGTCACGGTCAATGGCACCTGCCAGAACACAGCCGTGGTTGTGGTCGGTGTGGTTACCGCTCAGCTCACTTCTGCCGGGGACGGAGAACAGGCGAATATCCTGCTCCTCTCCATACAGGGCACAGAAGGCGTCGATGGCATCAATGTATCTCTGCTTCTGCTCCTCGGGGTTTTGATACAGGTGGGCGTAGGCGTTTAGGGCACCCTCCATAATTTTTTGCTTCAGACAGGTTGCTTTCATGGTTTTCTCCGTTTTAAATGAATATTTTTGCGGGATCAGGCATGGCCAAGAAGTGCCAGTGCCTCCTCCAATAGTTGACTTTGGGTCAGGGGTTGCCCCTCTCTGTCACAGGGCAGAAACAATACGTTTTCCATGTGGCGGAAGAAGGTCATTTGCCGTTTGGCATAACGGCAGGTGGCGACAGTGAGTCGCTCTACGGCTGCCTCCAGGGGTTCTTCCCCCTTCAGGTAGGGCAGCAGCTCCTTGTACCCGATGGCACGGGAGATGCCACTGTCAGGGGACAGAAGGCCTGCCTCATAGGCGTCCCTTGCCTCCTCCGGGAGGCCCGCCTCCAGCATGAGGGAAACCCGGCGGGAAATGCGTTCCCGTAGCAGGGCTCTATCTTGGTAGTAAAGGCAAAGCACGGTCAGATCTAAGGACGTGTTTTGGGTGCTGGCACAGGCGTCCAGCTCTGTTTTGGTCCTTCCTGTGAGATAATAGATCTCCAGGGCTCGCACCACCCGTGGCAGGTTGTTTGGATGGGTGGCGTGGGCAGCTGCGGGGTCGATCTGCTCAAGAAATCGATACAGCGACGCTTTTCCCTCCGGGGTAGCCCCCTTATTAAGAAGGGCATCTCTCAGGTCAGGGTCGGAGGCGGGGGTATCCCCCGTGTGCCGCAGGGTGCGGACAGCCTCTAAATACAGCCCCGTGCCGCCACAGAAAATGGGCAGTGCCCCGCGGCTGTGTATATCCTCCACTGCCTTCAGGGCAGCGTCGGCATAGTCTGCGGCATTCATAGGGGTGGCAGGGTCTGCCAGGTCAAATAGATGATGGGGACACTCTGCCATCTCCTCCTCCGTTGGCTTGGCAGTGCCAATGCTCAGCCCACGGTAGAGCTGCATAGAGTCGCAGCAGATGATCTCTCCCCCCAGTTTTTTCGCCAGGGCAATGGAGAGGGAGGTCTTTCCTGAGGCGGTGGGCCCGATAATGGCGAGGGCTCTCACGGATTTCCGTTCTTCGCCATGAAGGTCTGGGCTTCCTCGTCAGTGGGGAAAGCACCTAGGATACCGGGACGGCTGACGGTCAGGGCACAGACGGCAGCAGCATAGCGGCATGCCTGGCGGAAGTCCCCACCGGTACGCATATACTCCAGGGTCAGGGCGGAAATATAGGCGTCACCCACACCGGCGGTGTCTACGGTGTGCACTACGTAGGTGCCTACCACCTCGCAACGGCGACCGTCGAAGATAAAGGCACCGCGGTCACCCAATTTAATGATATACAGCTTGGCTTTCACCAGCTTTGTCAGCTCAATAGCGGCTCTCAGACAACTGTCACTGCCAGAGGGCAGAATGCCTGTCAGCCGTTGCACCTCTGCCTCATTGGGTGCAAATACCTCCAGCTCAGGCAGGGAGCCGAAGGGGAAGCTGTGGGGCAGGGGAGCGGGGTCCATAAAAATGGGAATATGTCTGTCGCTTGCCTTGGCGGCGGCACTCAGCACCGTATCCTCAGGGGCATCCAGGTGCAGAAGCAGTGCATCGGGGGCACTCTCAAAGGCAGCGGTCAGGTTGGCGGGGGTCAGGTTGGCGTTGGCACCGGGATAGGTGACGGTGCGGGGGGGATTGACCCCGTCGGTCATGATCAGGGAAAGCCCCGTGGGGGTGTGGGTATCTGCCACGATGGCAGAGGTGTCTACCCCCGCCTGACGGTAGGCGGAATGTAGCCTTTGCCCATTGATATCCTCTCCCACACGGCAGCAGAGCACAGCTCTGGCACCCAGTCGGGACAGGGCAACCGCACAGTTACCCGCTCTACCGTCAGGTAGAAGGGAGGTGCCGCCCTCCTCACAGAGGACGGTTTCCCCTACGGCGGGGAAACGGGGCATACCTGCGATCATATCCATGTAGGCAGCCCCTACAGTTAGAATTTTCGGTGTCATACACTACCTCTTAAATCAGTTGGATCTGCTTGCAGTCGGCATCCATTTCCTTCGCCACGGCGTATTCACGGCCACGGCAGGTGAGCAGGAAGGTCTGCATTCCGTTTTTCTTCGCCAGAGCAGAGAATACCTTCAGCATGGCGTAGCAACGGTCGTTATCCTGATGGGCAAAGCTCTCGTCAAAGCACAGGGGAGGTGTCTCCTGATAAAGAAGGCGAATGAGAGCCAGCCGCAGGGTGATATAGGCAATGTCACGGGTGCCGCCGGACAGCACCTCCACAAAGCGGTCTGCCCCACCCTGATTGACGGTAAGCTGCAGGTCGTCGGTGACGTTCATGGTGTCGTATTTGCCGTCGGTCATCACGCTCATCAGCTCACGGGCGTAGTGGGCCAGCTTAGGCGTCAGCTCAGCACGCAGACGGATATCGGCACCCGTCAGGGCGGTGAGAGCCTCGTCGATGGCGTTGTAGCGGTCGGTCAGGGTATTCAGCTCTGCCTCGGTGGCACTGAGCAGCTCACTGAGAGACGCGGGCTGTTCGGTTTCGGAAAGCAGGGTGTTCAGCTCTGCCTCCAGCCCCTCTGCCAGACGAGCAAAATGGGTGTACTGGTCACGGTAATAGGCAATGCCCTCCTCGATCTGCTCGGGGGTGGCTTCTGCCAGGGCGGCACGGCGAGACTCAGGCACCAGGGCACGGATCTCCTCCTCACGGAAGGCGGAGAGGGTGCTGGCATATGCCTGTGCGGCACCCAGAAGGGAGTTTCTCTTCTCGTAAAGGGACTTCAAATTCTCCAGCACGTCGCGGATGGTACCCTCAAAGATATTCATAAATTCCTCTGCATCCCCGGAGGTGGGCAGCACCTTGCCCCAGCGACCCAACGCCTCATCCAACACTCCGCGGGCGGAGAAATACTTGGCTCTGGCACGGTCGTTTGCCTCACGGCTGATGCGGAGATTTTCCAGGTGCTCAGCAGACTGGCGACGGTACTCACTGATGTCCTTCATACGGTAGCTCAGCTCCCGTCCGTTTCTGGCACCGTAGTCCAGGCAATAGGCACGGACACCCTCGTGGCGGTTAATGGAAAGGAGCACGAACACCACGCCGGAGGCGAACAGACCGATGCATGCCAGCAGCCACAGGACAAACAGGGCCCCGCCGGTATCGTGGCTGAAATAGAAGGCGGCAAAGCCCGCGGTAGCACCCACGAAGAGAAGGGATAGGGTGAGTGCCAGGATCAGGGCGGTGCGGAAGCGTCCGTAGGTGGCACGGTACCGTTCCATTACGTGTGCCTCACCGCCGTGGCGGTCTGCACGCTGTAGATTTTTATGTACCTCACGGCCGAAGAGCTGCTTTTCCTCCAGCTCTCTCAGGTTGGCAGCCTCGCTCTCGTATTCTCTCTTAGAGTCCGACCAGATCTTTCTCTTCAGAGAAACGTCGGCGGCGTATGCCTCGTCGGGGAAGAAATTGCCATAGGTGTTGGCTTCTACCCACGCCTCTGCCTCGGAGGCAAGGTCCTCTGCCTGGGCGTTCATTTCACGCAGCTGCTCAAAGGAGGTCAGGATCCGGTGATTTTGGTGGCAGACCTTCAGCTCCTCTAAATTGTTATACCGTCCGGCAGCCTCGTCTCGGCGGGTGGCGGCGTCATCCAGCTTTGCCTTAGTGGCGAGAATGGCAGCCTGCCCCTTCACAGAGGCAGCCAGGCGGCGGCCGTAGGTGCGGGCACGGGTACGCATTTCCATCAGGCGACCCTGGGTACCGTCCTCGGTGAGTAGGGCATCCTTTGCCTCCTTTAGGGCGGCAATGGCACGGCCGGTGTTTACCTTCTCGTCTCCTGAGAACATCAGGTTCTCAATGGATTGACGCATAGCGGAGGCATCCTCTGCCCCCTCAGCCAGCTGACCCAGGAACGCGGTGGACTCATAGAGATCCTTTCCTACACCCAGCAGTGTCTCACCGGGGGAGGTGTGCAGGCGGATGGGAGAATTGGCGGTCAGGTCAAATACGGTGCATTCGTCCACGTAGGTGGCGGTGCTGCCGTTACCGATACGCTCGGTCTTGCGGTCGATACGCCAGTGGCGGTCACCGGCAGAGATGGTCATAGATCCGTCGGCGGTGCCGGTGATCCAGTTGATGCGGCGTTCTCTTTCGGACAGAACGCCGGTTTCTTCCCCAAAGCCGTAGAGCATATAGCGGATAAAGGCGGCCAGGGTGGATTTTCCAGTTTCGTTGGCACCTTCGATAATATTGACGCCACCGGAAAAGCTCTCGGTATAATTGCGCAGCAGACCGAAGCTACGTACGGTGATTTGCTCAATGATCATGAGTTTCCTTTTCCCTCCTTGGCTTTGGTATCCGTGGCGGTCAGCAGTGCCACGGCTCTTTCAATACTGTCCTTGGCATCATACCAGGGCTCGGCATCATAGCGGTAATCGAATTTCTTGCAGAACCAGCTTACGTCCCCCTCCAGCTTCTCAAGGTACCTGAGCCCTACGCTCTTCAGGGAACGGTAGAATGCGGCGTACTGCTTCTTGGGTAGCTTTGCCCGTCCGCACTCGGCCAGGCGACGGTAGTGAGGCAGACAGAAGCGGGGCTGTGCCTCCAGCTTAGGCCCGAAGGCGGGATCCTTTTCCCAAAGGAACACCACCGTCTCGATCATACGGGAGAGGGAGGTGTCGATCTTGTTACAGAGATAGCAGGAATTTTCCAGCTCCTTCAACCCCTTCACCGTTTTGTCGCCGGGGGTGGAGAGGGGAGGGTCGGTAAACAGCTCTCTGACAGATGCCAGATGGGATTCCAGCATCAGGGCCAGGCTCAGGCGGTTCCGCTTCTCTGCCATACGGGAGAAGTGGGGGTGGCAGAAGCCCATGGCGTTGGTTTTGATACGGATATCAGGCTCCATCATAGAGGCACCCAGGATGGTGTCCAGCTCTGTATCCTCCAGCTTTTTATACAGGGCGCAAACGGGGCAGCCTGCCCCCTCGCCATTCATGGCACTGTCAAAGGCTTCGTTTACGGGTATGGTGTAGATCTGTTCCATGATGGCTCCTTTCACGTGCGTGACATACGCACGCACCCACATATAAAAATATATACACATCTATTTTACATAATTTCCTCTCTCTTTTCAAGGGGGCAGGGCTCATTTTTTCTGTTCCCGGTCCCTTCTCCTTCTCGACGATGCGAAAGTCGGGGAACGGATAGCGGCGTGAAAGCAGGAGGGAGTGACAAGGCGAAGCCTTGAAAACTGGAGAATATTCAATTTTTATGAGCGGGAAAAAGAAAAAAGAGAGTGCCGCAGCACTCTCTTTTTTCAGGCTCTTTTACTGAGCGATTTCCTCCATGATAAACGCCTCGAAGGAGTCGCCCTCCTTGATGTCGTTAAAGGACTCCAGGCCTACACCGCACTCATAGCCGGAGGCTACCTCACGGGCGTCGTCCTTAAATCTCTTCAGAGAGGAGATCTCATCCTCACAGATCACGATACCGTCACGGACGATACGGATCTTGGCGTGGCGGGCAATCTTACCGTCCAGCACGTAGCAGCCGGCGATGGTGCCCACACGGGGTACGTGAATGGTCTGGCGTACCTCTGCATGGCCCAGCAGCACCTCACGGTACTTGGGAGCCAGCATACCCTTCATTGCAGACTCTACCATCATTGCCGCATTGGTGGTAGTGTTCGTCATTTTCCTCACGTTGCTGAACTTCCGCACGGCCATGATAACATTGG
>JAZORW010000080.1:0-6463 GCA_045656805.1 Eubacteriales bacterium
ATTATCCCTATCAGTCTCAGAACGGCTATCTGATCGAAACCGTTTATTGGTTTAAATACGAGCCGATTACCTGGACGGTTCTCACAGAGAACACCACCGACGGCACTGCCCTTTTGCTGTGCAATATGATAGTCGACTCTCAGGCGTATGACTACAAGGGAGAGTACAATCGCCGCAATAATTATGCTGAAAGCACCATCCGTGCCTGGCTGAACGAGGTGTTCTACGAAACTGCCTTCAGCCAGCTGCAAAAGCAGTTTATTCTTACCACCACGGTGGACAACAGCGCTGCCAGCACGGGATACAACCCAAATGAAAACGCCTGCGAGAATACGGAGGATAAGGTGTTCCTTTTGTCCCTTAAGGAGGCGTACAAAAAAGCCTACGGCTTAGATTCCAATGCCGCCAGAGTGAAGCAGACCACGGACTACGCACAGGCACAGGGAGCACATACCTATTCCGGCAACGGCTATTGGTGGCTGCGTTCGCCCTGTGACTGGAATTCCATCCGCGTCTCGGTTATCAGAGGCGCCGGCGATATGACCGAAATCGAATGCCAAGAAACGGTTGAAGGCGTGGTACCCGCCCTTTGGATCAAGCTGTAAACCAGTAAAAACAAAAAGAAAGAGGCTGGAAACAGCCTCTTTCTCTATTTTAAAAATTACAGAATTTTCTCCACGGCTTCCAGGACGGCGGCTTCTGCTGCCTCTTGGGTGAGGTTTTCCAGGGTGCAGCCTGCGGCACGGATGTGTCCGCCGCCGCCGAAGGCGGTGGCAACCGATGCCACGTCTTGCCCCAGGGAACGCAGGGACACCCGCCAGGTGCCTTCAGTGATCTCCTTCAGGACGATGGCGATCTCCGCTCCTTCAAGGGATCTGGCCACGTCAATGGCGGTTTCTATATCCTCCTCGGTCAGGTTTTCTGCCCTGAGCAGGGCCAGGGGCAGGCTGACGTAGGCTACACGGCCGTCGGCGTAGGTCTTCAGCCCTCTTGCGGTGAGTGCCTCGGCGCGGAGCTGAGAGGCAGACTTAATGCCGAAGAGGCGGTGGTTGATCTCGCCCCCCTTGACCCCCATCTCCAAAAGGCCTGCAGCGGCGGTGTGGGTGGCAGGGGTACAGTTGGAATAACGGAAGCAGCCCGTATCCGAGGAAATGGCGGCGTACAGGCAGGATGCCAGGGCGGGGGTCCAGGGCGTTCCGTTCTCCTCTAACAGAGAGAAGAGATAATACAGGATCTCTCCCGTGGCGGCGGCCTCCGGCATCACCAGATAGGGGGCAAAGGGGGTGCCCCGGTCGTGGTGGTCGATCATCAGGTGGATCTTGCCCTCCCCGAAGGTGTCGGAGAGGTTCCCCAGCTTTTGTCTGGACGCCACGTCCACGGAGATCACCGTGCGGTCAGCCTCTCCCCCGTAGGGGATGGGGCTCAGCCCCTCTAAAAGGAAGGCGAGACGGTGGGGGATGGGATCCTGACAGAGCAGGGAATAGGGCTTCCCACACCCCTGAAAATAGTGGCACAGGGCGGCGGCAGAGCCCACACAGTCCCCGTCGGGGTGGGTGTGGATCAGCACCACGGGATTTTTTGCCTCCCGCAGGAGCCTTGCGGCGTCAAAGAGAGAGAGTGCCGTCATGACTCTTCTCCGTCCTTTTGGGAGATCTCCTCCAGCAGCTGGGAAATGCGGGCACCGTGGGAGATGGAATCGTCATAAATAAACGCCAGCTGGGGGGTCAGTCGCAGGTTCACCGTCTGTGCCAGGTGATGGCGGAGCATACCCGTGCAGCGAATGAGGGCGGCACGTGCCTCCTTGGGGTCTCCCATACAGGAGAAATAGACGGTGGCGTTACGCATATCTGCGCTGACCTCTGCACGGGTGACGGTGACGAAATTGTCGGTGACACCGGGGTCACGCACCCCACGCAGAGCGATGTTCAGCTCTTGGGAAACGGCGTCGTTGATACGGTTTCTTCTATGATTTGCCATATCCAAAATCCTTCTTTTTGTATTCTTCCTTATTATTGTACCACAGTTTCGCTAAAATGAAAAGTGGTTTCTGTCTTTTGTAAAAACTGCCTCAGGGGCCCCGACGGGAGAGATGCACCCGGGGGAGCCTGCCGCCCAGGAGGGTCTGGGCTCGGCGGTGGAACTCATCGGGCGAGCTGCTGACAAAGAGGGACAGCTGTCCCGTCCCCACCCTGGGGTGGGTGGCACACAGGGCAGCGGCGGCACATTCCCCCGCCCCCAGTAGCTTCACCCCTTTTAGGGTCTTGGCAATGGGGGCAGCCAAAAGGGGAAAGTGGGTACAGCCTAAAATCAGGGTGTCTATTCCCGTTTTTCGCATGGGGGAAAGATAATGCTCTGCCGTTGCCAGTGCCACAGGGTCGTCCCCGCCTGTGAAGCCGTTTTCTGCCAGTGCCACAAACAGGGGACAGGGGATGGCGTGTACCTGGGTGGCACCCCCCGACAGCAGCTGTCCCTGAAAGGCGTGGCTATCCACGGTGGCGGCGGTAGCGGCTACTCCGATTTTGCCCGACGGTGAGAGGGACAGGGCGGTCTTCACTGCGGGCTCTACCACCCCAAAGAGGGGAACGGGCACACGGGAGCGTAGGATGGGCAGTGCCACGGAGGAAACGGTGCCACACGCCACCAAAATTGCCTCTGCCCCCATGGAGGTGAGAAACTGCATACCCTCTGCGGCATAGCGGCAGATGGCGTCCCCGGATTTCGCCCCGTAGGGCAGGCGGGCAGTGTCGGCAAAGAATACGATGTCCAGGTCAGGTCGCAGACGGCGCAGCTCTCGCAGGGCGGTAAGACCCCCCACCCCGCTGTCAAATACCCCGATCATAAGAGTGCCGCCTCACACAGGCGGGTGGCAAGCTGTGGCAGGGGGATACCTGCGTGTGCCATAAGAGAGGGATACATGCTGATGGAGGTAAAGCCGGGGAGGGTGTTGATCTCGTTAAAGTAGCACCCCTCCTCACACAGGAAGAAATCTACTCTTGCCAGGTGCCGACAGCCCAGAGCCCGGAAGAGGGTGGCGGCATAGTGGCGGAGGGTGTCCGATACCGTGGACGGTAGGTCTGCGGGGATATGGGTGGTGGCGGGGCTATCCTTGCTGTATTTGGTATCGTAGTCGTAGAAGGTGGCGTTGGGGCATACCTCTCCCACGGCGGACACGGTGAGGACTCCGCCCTCCTCAAGGATTGCCACCTCCAGCTCTCTGCCACGGACAAAGGGCTCTGCCAGAAGGTAGGCATCCTCCTTTGCCGCCGCAGCAATAGCGGGGGCCAGCTCTTCCCGCGTGAACACGGCAGAGGCACCTCTGGAGCTGCCCGAGCAGACGGGCTTTATAAACAGGGGGAAGGACAACTTTCCGAGGATTGCTTCCTCCGCACCCTCGGGTGACGCCTTTACCCAGGGCAGGGTGGGCACCCCCACCTGGGTTGCCACTGCCTTAGAGGCAGCCTTATCCATGCATAGTACTGAAGAGGGGGTGCCACAGCCCACGTAGGGGATGCCCCAGGTGTCAAGGAAGCCCTGCAGCCGTCCGTCCTCACAGTTCTGACCGTGTAGGGCGGGGAAGATCACCTGGGGGCGGTGGAGCCTGCCCGCTTCGGTAAAAAAACCGCCCCGACCCACCCAAAAGGGGGTCAAGGCGGCAGAGCTTTCCCAAGAGCCGTCCTCCATTGCCTCCTCTCTGCCATGGTAATAGTACCAGTCCCCCTGACGGGAGATCCCCAGGGGAAAGACTCTGTGTCCTGCCTCTCGCAGGGCACGCAGCAAAGTGGCGGCACTGCGGCCGGACACCTGGAATTCATTGCTTTTGCCTCCAAAAAGGAGGGCGATATCAAGACGCTTCATGAAGCCTCCCAAAAGAGAAATGGAGATACTTCCTGTTTTCTTTCGTCCTGATGCTGAAACTCAAAAACTTATTTGTAAATATAGGCCACGCGGACGTTACCGCCCAGATCCTGCCTCAGGCTGCATTTGTAGCCAAAAGAGGTGGCCAGCTCTTTGATGGCATCCCCCTGATCGTAGCCGATCTCAAACAGGAAGAAGCCTCTCTCTTTTAGACACGCAGGTCCAAGAGAGAGAAAACGGCGGTAAAAGTCCATGCCGTCCTCCCCACCGTCCAGAGCCAGGCCGGGCTCGGAGAGCACCTCAGGGGAGAGGGTGGGAATGACAGAGGCGGGAATATAGGGGGGATTTGACAAAATGGCGTCAAAGGTCCCCTCGGGGGCCTGGGCCAGCAGGTCCCGCCTCTCGAAGGTCAGGCGGTCTGCCACCCCGTTACGGCGGGCGTTTTCCTTTGCCAGGGTTATGGCTCCTTCAGAGATATCATATGCATGGGCGTGGGTATCCGTGCGGGCGGCCAGAGTGGAGATGGCTACACAGCCGCTGCCGGTGCAGAAATCCGCAAAGTGGGCAGAGGGGGGGAGCAGCTCCATAGCCGCCTCCACCAAACACTCGGTATCAGCGCGGGGGATCAGGCAGTCGGGGGTGACACGGTAGGTTTCGTGGCAGAAAGCTACCTCCCCCAGAATATATGCCAGGGGCTCACGGCTAAGACGTCGCCCCAGGGGCTCTGCCAAAATCTCATCCGAGAGGGATGGGTTACTGCCTAAAAGAGAGGCGGGGGAAAATCCGCCCAGGTGGGAAAAGAGGAGCCGAGCCTCGGTGCGGGGCTCGGCAATTCCTGCCTCTCTCAGGCGTGCTTCTAATTCACGCAGGGTCATTGGTGGGCTCCTCTGCGGGGGCGTCTACGCCGGCTTCTGCGGTGGCTTCCTCGGTGGGCTCTGCCACGGTGGGACAGTAGCCGGACTCGCCAAGGTATTCCTCTCTTGGCATATCGGGGAAGAACTCGGGCAGGGCATAGCGGATGGCGGTGATGGCTACCTCCAGCTGTTCATCTGTGGGCTCCTTGGTGGTCAGGCGCTGCATCCACAGGCCGGGGGCGGACAGGATACGCACGAAGAGGGCGTTGGGATGCTTTCCTGCGAACATGAGGAATTCATAGCCCAGACCCATGATGGTGGGCAGCAGCACCAGACCGACACCGGTGTAGATCAGCGCCTCCAGGTTGTAGCCTGTAGCACGGCGGGTCATAGCTTCAAAATCCAGGTCAAAGCCCAGCTCTAAAACCGCACGGGCACCCAGGGAAATGGCGACGCCCAGTATAATCATAACGAAGATAAAGGAGGTGCCGCAACGGGGATGGAAGCGAGAGCAGGTGCGGGCGTTTTCGGGGGTCAGGTCCATGCCGCTCTCAAAGCAGGCAATGGACTTATGCTCTGCCCCGTGGTAGCGGAAGGTGCGACGGATGTCGGGGAGCAGAGATACTAAATAAATGTAGGTAACGAAAATAAGCAGCTTCACGCCGCCGCTGGTAACGGCCTTCCAGATGCCCATATCACCCACCAGCTTTTCCAGACCGTTGGCAGCCAGGTTAGGCAGGTAGATAAAGAGCGCCAGAGCCAGCAGGATGCCGAAGAGACCGGAGATCAGGCCCACGACGTCCATGAGGGAAAAGTGCAGATGCTTCTTCATCCAGGCGTCCAGGCGGCTCTCCTTTACCTCCTCCACCACGGCTGCCTCAGCAGAGGCGGTGAGGACGGACATGGATAGCTTCATGGTTTCTACAAAGCCAACCACACCCCGCAGGATGGGCAGGTTCAGCCACTTGTGCTTTTCCTTTACGGATACGAAGGTTTTGGGCAGAACACGGATATTACCGTTTGGCAGTCTGACGGCGGTGGGGCATTCGTGCCCTGCCTTCATCATGACACCGTCTAGCACTGCCTCTCCCCCTACGCGCCCAAGGCGGGAGGGATCGGGACAACATTTTTGCTTCATATAGTTCACCTTTTGGGGATAATGGTTTTTGATTTTTTGTCTTACATACATAGTATATCATAAAGAAGGAAGAAAAGAAATGATTTTTTTATGGGTGCGAGATTTGCAAAAAAGCCTAGTTTTTTAGGGATTTGGTGGATTTTTTCGAAAAAAACGGAAAATGTCGAAGGAATTTTAAAAAAATCTTAAAAAAGTGCTTGACACAGCCCCCCTCGTGTGCTATACTACCAAAGCACGCAAAGGAAACCCGACAACTTGCCTGTCCCACAGGGCAGCAATTTGTATAACTGTCACCAAAATTTCAAAAATATTTGAAATTAGTACTTGACAAGAGGATTGCACTTTGCTATAATGTATAAGGTTGCGGCTCTCGCAGCCAACACTTGGTCTTTGAAAATTGAACAACAGAATTTCGTATCACTGAACTTGGTAGAAATACAAAAGAGCAGTGTGAGGAATCTCGTTAAAACACTTTGAAAAAACTCAAAAGAGTAAAATTGCTAGAAGCAAACAGTAACTCTAAAAGACGAATTTAACGGTTGCCCGCGAGGGCACCTTAGGTTACAATTTTTTAGAGAGTTTGATCCTGGCTCAGGATGAACGCTGGCGGCGTGCA
>JAZORW010000081.1:0-6772 GCA_045656805.1 Eubacteriales bacterium
CACTCTGCCACAGGTGGGTGGGGATCCTCGCCCAGGCAGTGCGAGAAGCAGGGAGGGAATAGGAATGTGTGGCATCGTAGGCTTTGCAGGAGATAGGGACAGTCAGGAGCTGCTGGAGGATTTAGAAAAATTGGCATACCGTGGCTATGATTCTGCAGGGGTGGCTCTGCTGACAGAGAAAGGACTGTCATGTATCCGTGCCCCGGGTAAGCTGGAAAATCTGCGGGCAAGGCTGGAAAGCAAACCGCTTTGCCAGGGGAGTGCGGGCATTGGCCATACCAGATGGGCAACCCACGGAGCCCCCACTGAGGAAAACGCCCATCCCCATTTGTCACGAAATGGAAAAGTGGCGGTGGTGCATAATGGCATTGTGGAAAATTGGCACGCCTTGAAGGAAGAATTAATAAGAGACGGGGTTTCTTTTTCGTCGCAGACGGATACGGAGGTCATTCCCCATCTGATAGAAAAATATCTGACCCAAACGGGCAGCCCCCACAGAGCACTGCAAATGGCGACGGCACGGCTGAGGGGTGCCTATGCTCTGGCTGTGCTGTTTACAGAGGACCCAGAGGCGCTTTGGGGGGTAAGGTATCAGAGCCCATTGGTGGCAGCGGTGGTAGGAGACACGGGGTATCTCGCCTCGGATATTCCAGCACTTTTAGATAAGACAGACCGTGTGATAGACCTGGAGCAGGGGGATACCGTCCGCCTTTTCAGGGGGACTATTCAGATATGGGACGCCCATGGAGATCCTAAGGTCACGGTGCCACGCACCGTGACCTGGTCTGCCGCCCAGGCACAGAAGGGTGGGTATGACACCTTTATGGAAAAAGAGCTGTGGGAGGTGCCTTTGGCAGTAGAGCAGACACGTAAAACGGCAGAGGAGTTCTTAGAAGCAGAGGGTTCCACCCTGGCAGGGGTGTCTGAAATATGCTTTTTGGGCTGTGGCTCTGCCTGGCACGTAGGGGTGATGGGACAGTATACGGCAGAGTCCCTACTGTCCCTACCCGTGCGGGTAGAGCCCGCCTCAGAGATGCGATATCGCAACGTTCCACTGCGGTCGGGGTGCCTGTGTGTGGCGGTGTCTCAGTCGGGGGAAACAGCAGATACCCTGGCGGCACTGGATGCTATGAGGGAGCGCGGTGTACCTACCCTTGGAATAGTAAACGTAGTAGGCTCTGCCCTCTCTCGCAGGGCGGATAAAGTGCTGTATACGGCAGCGGGGCCTGAAATAGCCGTGGCAACCACAAAGGCGTACGGGGCACAGCTTCTCGCCACGTGGAGCCTGCTACGGGGAATTGCCCGAGAAAGGGGAATGGAGAGGGAGGTCATCACCCTGGGAGAGGGGATCAAGGCTCTCCCTGACGCCCTAAGAGCCGTGCTGGCACGCTACGAAGAAGTATACAGAATGGCCGAAAAAATAAAAGACGCCCACAGTGCTTTTTTCATTGGACGTGGGCAGGATTATGCCGCCTGTATGGAGGGGTCACTCAAGCTAAAGGAAATCACCTACATTCACGCAGAGGCATATCCCGCAGGAGAGCTAAAGCACGGCACCATCAGCCTGATCACCCCCGGTACTCCCGTGGTGGCGTGTATCACAGACCCGGCCCTGGCATCCAAGACCCTCGCGGGGGTGGAGGAGGTGAAGGCAAGGGGCGGCGTCCCCTATCTGTTTGTGGGACAGGATATTCAGGTGCCGAGAGAGCTGGGCGAGATCTTCCTTTTGCCCCCCTGTCCCTCTGTCACAGCTCCCGCTGTTGCCGTGCTTGCCATGCAGCTGCTGGCCTATCGGGTCAGCCGTCTACGAGGCTTAGATCCCGACCGTCCCCGTAACCTGGCAAAGAGCGTTACGGTGGAATAGAGGAGTGAAAAAACAGGAGCATCCCGGTGATGCTCCTGTCCCTTTCGGTGTGTGCTATTCAGACAAGTTTTACACACCTATATTGATACTGTAAATTCCGTATCCGATTTCGTTGCTTACAATTTCTATTGTAAATGTTACTTCGTCAGTTCCTACTCTCGTACGCATGGTCAGCTCATATCTTGAGCCATCCACTCGACTGTCATAATACGTGGAGGAAAAGCCTGTGTATTTTTCTATTTCAATTCCTGACTGAAAATCTATATGCTCCTCTTTTTCAATCGTGCTGAAAAATGCCTTCAAATCCTTAGGGCGTTCTGGGTGTAAAAGACTTTCAGCCTTATCGTAATCTTCAGCCGCAACAGCAGCCAGGAACTCATTGATATGTGCTTTTGCTTCATCACCGTTTATGCCATTGCCACATGATATAAGGGAGAAAACCAATAGGCAAGCAACTGTTATCGCCGATAGTTTCTTGAAGATGCATTTCATAGAGCGAAGACCTCCCACACTAAAAGACTGTATCTGTATTGTACCATAAAAAACATGGATGTCAATGAAAAGGGCTTTCTCCTGGCCAGAATACGCGACCACAGCAAAAAACAGGAGCACCGCGAGGGTGCTCCCCCGGAAGCTGGGTATTCACCTGCGGTGAAGATGTTGCTTCCTGAAATCGTCTCGCCAGCGGACGATTTCTTAGGAAGCACATGCGGACCAGCAGAGAAAACCTGCGGTTTTCTCCTGGCCCGAATACGCGACCACAGCAAAAAACAGGAGCATCACGAGGATGCTCCCCCGGAAGCTGGGTATTCACCTACGGTGAAGATGTTGCTTCCTGAAAACGTCTCGCCAGCGGACGATTTCTTAGGAAGCACATGCGGACCAGCAGAGAAAGCTAAGGCTTTCTCCAGGTTCGAATCAGCAACTTCAGCAAAAAACAGGAACATCACAAGGATGCTCCTGTTTTTTGGTGGGGGAAGCTGGATTCGGACCAGCGAAGTCGAAGACAACAGATTTACAGTCTGCCCCCTTTGGCCGCTCGGGAATTCCCCCTGGAGCTGGTGATAGGATTTGAACCTACAACCGACTGATTACAAATCAGTTGCGCTGCCGTTGCGCCACACCAGCATTTATCAGCGAGAGAAAGTATACCATACTCGGGCAGGGTTGTCAAGATGTTTTTCTCTCCTTATCTACTGTTGTTTTTTGGGTTTATATCGGCACCTCTCTGACTGGTTTTGAGTGGTGTTCACCGCGAGGTGCGTAAAAAGACAGGGCAACGCTGAGATTTTCTGTCAAAAAAATGCAAAAATCTCATAAAATCCCTTGAAAAGCCGAAAGTAATATGTTACAATTGAGTATCATAATATATGTAAAAACGTGGAGGTGTCACCATGAGTCGTACCGGTCGGTTTGTCATCAAGAAGGTTGGCGAGGGTTATAAGTATGAGTTGCAGGCCAGCAACTATTCTGCTATCGCCGAATCTCCTGTTTATACTACACTGGACAGTGCAAAGCGTTCTGCTAAATCTGTGGCTGAAAACGCAAAGGGCGTTCCCGTACAGGATAACACTCTGGCAGAGGTCGTACAGTGCGCAAATCCTAAGTTCGAAATTTACCGTGATGGAGAGCAGTTCTTCTTCCGTTTCCGTGCCGGTAACGGTAAGCTGACTATCTCCTCCCAGATGTATGCATCCAAGGATGGGTGCAAGAACGGCATTGAGAGTGTGCAGGCAAATGTTGGCGAGGCTACTCTCTGCATCGATACCGTTGACGGCATCATCAACATCGAGGAGTATGACAACCAGGAGCTGAAGCTCTCTACCTCCACCATCCTGTCTCCTGTCGAGCAGGAGGATGAGGAGGATTCCGAGGGTGCCAGCCGTCCCGGTCGCTTCACCATTTACCGTGACGGCACCGGATACCGCTTTGAGCTGCTGGCAGCCAACTTCTCCTCCATCGCCGTATCTCCCTGCTATTCCACTCTGGATAGTGCAAAGCGTTCTATCCGCTCCATCAAGGAATACGCCTCCGGCGTTCCCGTACAGGATAACACCCTGGAGACTGTTGAGAAGCAGCCCAACCCCAAGTTCGAGATCTTCCAGGAGAACGACACCTATACCTTCCGTTTCCGTGCTAAGAACGGTAAGCAGACCATCTCCTCTCAGGAGTATACCTCCAAGGATGGCTGTAAGAACGGTGTTGAGAGCGTGCAGAAGCACGTAACCCGTGCTGAGGTCTATATCAAGACCGAGGAATGGGGCACCATTACAATTGAGGAATACACCGAGAAGACGGTTGCCCGCTTCAACGAGAGCCAGTTTAAGAAGAGAGCACAGGTTGCCGTAGAGGAAGCTCCCGCAGTGGAAGAAGCTCCTGTAGAAAAGGCTCCCGCAGTAGAAGAGACCCCTGTGGTAGAGGAAGCACCTGCAGTAGTAGAGACTCCCGTTGTGGAGGAGGCACCTGCTGTAGAAGAGACCCCCGTAGCAGAGGAGGCACCTGCAGTAGAGGAAGTTCCCGTAGAGGCAGAGGCTCCTGCCGCTCCTAAGTCTGGTAAGAAGACTGGCTTCATGAACTTCTTAAAGAGATCTCTCTTCGGTCACAAGGTTTAATTTACATCTATGAAGGACTCGGGCTTCATGTCCGAGTCCTTTTGTGTCTAAAGTGACAGAAAGGAGGCCTATGTTAACAGAAATTACGTTCCGTATGCGGCTGCTCAGTTATCTCGGTGGCATATGTATGGGTGCCTTAGGGTATCTTATATTGGAAAATTTGGGAATAGAGGCCTCTTGGGCATGGGGGCTGGTGATTGGCTCGTTGGTGGCGCTGGTTCTCTGCCTTATGCAGTATAGTATATTCCACCACGAGGCGATGAAGCAGTATGCCGCCTGCCAACGGGCTGGGGGCGAAACCCTGCTGTTTACCCAGGGAAAGGTGCAGTATGGAAATTCTGCCAGGCGTGGATACTTCGTTCTGACACCCACCACACTGTGTATTTATCTGTGGAGCCGACACCCCTATCTGGAAACGAAAATCCCCCTAGAGGATATTTCAGTGGAATATGCACTGAAAAAATCGAATTGGCTTCTTTTCATCGTGTCCCGCGGGGAAGAGGCACTGCCCGTTTACGGGCGTAAGCTGGACACCCTGCTGGAGAAGCTACGGCAATGTGGGTGCAAAACTCAGCCCATGGAATAAAAAGGAATCATTCCTGAAGGAGGACTTTCCAATGTATGACGAGCTGACAGCGGTGGATATCCGCAAGATGCAAGAGGAGATCACCTATCGGCAGACGGTGCTTGGCCCCGCCCTGGGCGAGGAGGTACGCAGAACCAGAGAATATGGGGATCTATCTGAAAACGCAGAATACAAGGTGGCAAAGCAAGAGCGGAATAAGAACCGCCGTCGCATTCGCTATCTGGAGAATATGATCCGCACTGCTAAGGTCATCGAGATCGAGGGGACAGAGGATGCCGTGGGGCTCTTTGACTACGTGGAATATTTCCACGAAGAGCGCGGGATTGTAAAGAAAATCCAGATCGTTACCACCCTGCGGCAAGACTCTCTTGCGGGATATATCAGTAAGGAGAGCCCCCTGGGCAGAGCCCTGCTGGGGCACCGTGTTGGAGAGCGCGTCTGCGTGAAGGTGGACGAAACCAGACAGTATACCGTGGAGATTCGTTCCATAGAAAAGGGGCAGGATAACGAGTCCCTGCCCATCAGTAGCTTTTAAAAAAGGCTGTTGCACTGCAACAGCCTTTTTACATTGTTAGCATACGGTTTCAATATGCTGGATATTTGCCTGTACGTGGGGTGTCGATTGGGGTGGGGTGTATAGGCATACGTATTCCTCACCTCTCGCCTTCAGCACTTCCTTCATATGCTCTTCAATCAGCCCACGCACATGCTCTGCCAGCTGGGGTCTATCCATATGGCACCAGTCCTCGTAGGGGATGGCTGGTAGGATGTGTAGCTGGGGTCGTACCTTGCGGAAAATGTTATTGCGGTTCATAGAAAGATAGGTGTCTACCAGGCACACGGGCACGATAGGACATTTAGCAATGTTGGCGGCATAGAAGCAGCCGTTGTGGAACTCCATAACGGAATTGTGGTTATCCGTATAGCCACCCTCTGGGAACACCACGAATTTTGCCCCGTCACGCATTCGTACGCCCACCTCACGGATGGCACGCAGCTGCTGCTTCGGGCTGGTGAGGTCAATGCTGACACCGTCTGTCATTGCCATGACCTGTCTGGCTGCAGGCATCTGCGATTTTTTCATTTCCATCAGGACGCTGACGTATTCATTTTCAAATGCCCGTATCACAGCGAGGGCATCGTATTTTCCCTGGTGGTTGGGGATGATCATATATCCACCGTCTTCTCTTGGGGGAATGTTCTCTTTCCCAAAAACCTGCAGCTTGGTTCTGGTGTGCTTCTCACACACACGGACAAACCGACGGGACAGCCGATACCCCTTTTCGTAGGCGGCGGCATCTCTGCCTACCTTTTCACACCGCTTTAGGTGGCGGTTAGAGGCGATCAGCAGGAACAGGAACGGGAAGAATCCCCACAGAAGCATAAAATAAAAGGCAAACAAGACACTGCCCCCTTTTTATGATTTAATGTGGCAATTATAGAAAGTCAATATTAACTGATTATAAAATACAGCTTTAGTATTTAAAAAAACTTTCGAAAAATGTATTATTTTCATTTTTTCCAAAAAAGCCGCTTGATTGCCCACCTTGACAAGCTCATAGCCCTATGATAGAATGGGGAAAACATCCCAAAAGGGATCCTGAAAGGATAGGTATGGAAACTCGTATCTACCACGTGGACGCAAAGCCACACGTAATTTTCCCCAATGTTGAAGAGCGGCTGAAGGAATACAGCGACACCTATACCGAC